>JBDTQY010000106.1:0-9628 GCA_039931955.1 Chloroflexota bacterium | reverse complement strand
GTCCTCGACATGGGGCAGCAGCGCGTCCTGCTGGGATTTGTTGAAACGGTGGATCTCATCGATGAACAGGACGGTGCGCCCGCCGTGCAGCGACAGCCGCTCCTGAGCAGCGGCGAGGGCCACCCGCACGTCCGCGACACCGGACATCACTGCTGACAGGGTCGCGAACTCCGCCCCGATCTCGTTGGCGAGCAGGCGGGCGAGCGAGGTCTTGCCGGTCCCCGGTGGTCCCCACAGAAGGAGGGATGTCAGGTGCCCGCGAGCGACGGACCGACGCAGCGGGCCATCCATGCCCACCAGGTGGACCTGTCCGACGAATTCGTCCAGGGTCCTGGGCCGCATACGGGACGCAAGAGGCTGACGAGCGGGCGGGGGAGTGAAGAGTGCCTCGGGACGAGCTCCGGCAACGCGACGAGCAGGCATGGACCAAGTCTAGGCCCGGATCCTGTCGCTTGGGCGTTCGTACCGGGCGGTCTTGGGCCCCGCCGCAGCGGTTCTTCGATGGTCGCCGACGCTAGAAGAGTCCGACGCCGCCGACGTTCACGAGCAGCCACAGTGCCGCGAGGACGCCGAACATGAAGGTCGCCGTGATCGCGATCCGCTTCACGTCTCGGGCAACGTACGCGTATTCGTGGGACGCCCGGACGGACAGCGGCTCGGATGCGTTGGCTGCAACGACCACGTCCATGCCCCCGCGCGTTCGGGCGCGCCGCCTCGAGTTCTCCTCGGTGGCCGCCCGATCACGGGCAACCAGCTCCGCTTCCAACTCGGCCGCACGAGCCAGCTCGGAGGCGGTCAATCCGCTCGGACGGGGCGTGGCGGACTTGGGCGACCCGCCTTTGTCCACCTGGCGGTGCGGTGCGGTGCGGCCGGGGTAACGCGTGCGCTTCGCCATCGGGCGGCAGACTCCAGCTTGGTTCGGCGGATGGTCCCGCCGCGCGGAGAATACACCGGGCGTCCGGTCGGGTCCCGGGATGGCCCCGGCGGTAGACTCGTGGGCCATCACCGGAGGAGACCGAACATCGACGCCAGGGCCTTTATCGACACAAACCTCGTGCCTCTCGCGATCCTCGCCGCGTTGGTGGGCCTCACCCTCGCCGTTGCCGCGGTCGTGCAGTTCAGGCGGACGAGCAGCCTGACCCGGCGCCTGATGGCGATCACCCGCGGCAGTGAGGAGCGGAGCCTGGAGGCCATCCTCGAGGCGCACCTGACCCGTGTCCACCAGGTGGGTCGCGAGGTCGGGGATCTGGAGGCCCGGACCGCGGTGCTCGAGCGAGACCTGAAGCGGGCCTTCTCGCGGGTCGGCCTGGTCCGCTACAACCCGTTCGAGGACACCGGCGGCAACCAGAGTTTCGCCCTGGCGCTCCTCGATGAGCACGGTGACGGCTTCGTCGTGAGCAGCCTCCACACCCGGAACCTGACGCGCGTCTACGCCAAGGGCGTGAAGGGCGGCCAGTCGGACGCCGCCGTCAGCGCCGAGGAATCAGAGGCGCTTCGGCTGGCCATGGCTCCCCTCGCCCGAGCCGCGGGGGGCTCCTGACCCGAGCCGGAAACACGGGCCCACCGGTATTGGCTGCATTGCCACGGCCTGTGTCAGCGTAGGTGGCACAAGCCTCAGCGATCGTCCTCCCATGAAGGCAGCAGCGCCCACCAGCCAATCCCCGACCAGACCGACTCACCGCCGCCGCGCCCGCCGGCGCGAGCCCGAGCGCCTCACACAGGTTCCCGTCTGGGAGGGTCTGGACACCATGGCCACGGCGGGCGATGAAGATCCGGGTCAGAGTCAGTTGCTGGCCGGGCTGAATCCCGAGCAGCGCCGGGCGGTGACGCACGATGTGGGGCCCCTCCTCGTGGTGGCTGGCGCCGGAACCGGCAAGACCGAGGTCATCACCCGGCGGATCGCCTGGCTGATCGCAACCCGACGCGCGCGCCCCTCAGAAATCCTGGGTCTGACGTTCACTGACAAGGCGGCGGCGGAGATGCAGCTCCGCGTCGACCAGCTGGTTCCCTACGGGTTTGCGGACACGACGATCTCCACGTTCCACGCCTTTGGCGATCGGCTGATCCGCGAATTCGCCTTCGAGCTGGGCATGTCGCCGGACGCTCGCGTCCTGTCGCGAGCGGAGGTGATCGTGCTCCTCCGCGAGCACCTGTTCGAGCTGGGCCTGGACGCCTATCTCCCGCTGGGCGACCCGACCCGCTTTCTGGGTGCCCTGGCAACACTCTTCGGACGCTGCCGGGACGAGGACGTGAGCCCGGCCGACTATCAGGCACACGCGGAAGCTCTCATCACGTCGGCGGTCTCGGGGGAGTCAGACGCCACCGGCAGGACCGGAGATGTCGAGGCGCTCGCTGACATCGCCGCGCGTCAGGGGGAGCTCGCCCGCGCCTATGGCCGCTACACGGTGTTGCTGGCGACGACCGGCGTCATCGACTTCGGCGATCAGGTCGGCCTGGCTCTCCGGCTACTCAGGGCATCGCCGGGAACGCTCGCGACCGTCCGTGCCCGCTATCGCTACGTCCTCGTCGACGAGTTCCAGGACACGAATCCCGTCCAGTCGGCCCTGGTCGAGCTCGTGGCCGACGGTCATCGAAACCTGTTCGTCGTCGGCGACGATGACCAGTCGATCTATCGCTTCCGCGGCGCGGCGATCAGCAACATCCTCGACTTCCAGGATCGGTATCCGAATGCCGCCGCGGTGGTCCTGCGCCGCAACTACCGATCCAGGGCTCCCATCCTCGACGCTGCCCATCGACTCATCCGGTTCAACGACCCGGATCGCCTGGAGTCACGGATCGGTATCTCCAAGGAACTCGTTCCACAGCGGACCGGGAGCGATGACGTTCCCGTGCGTCTCCACGGGTTCGCCAGCAGTGCCGACGAGTCCGACTGGATTGCCGCTGACTTTCGAGCCCGAATTACGGCAGGGACTCGTCCTCGCGACCTTGCCATTCTCGTTCGGGCGAACTCCACCGCGGATCCAATCCTTCGAAGCCTCAACGTGGCGGGCGTGCCGTGGCGGTTCGCCGGCGCCTCCGGCCTGTATGCGCGGCCCGAGGTGCGCCTGCTCCTGTCGGTACTCCGCTTCGTGGCGGATCCCGACTCGAGTCCGGATCTCTTTTCGATCGCGGCCAGCGAAGCCTATCGACTCCCGCCGGAGGACCTGGCAACGGTGATGGGGGCTGCGCGCCGATCCAACCGCTCGGCGTGGGCGGTCCTTGGAGCGGCCCGGGATGGCGATCGAAGCCTGGACATCTCACACTCCGGGCGCGCGGCCATCGCAAGTCTCGTCGGCGATCTCCGTCGGCTGGGTGATCTCGCCCAGGTACGGCCGGCCGGCGAGGTCCTGTACGTCTTTCTGCGCCAGTCAGGCTGGCTTGAACAACTGGCCGCCGCCGACTCGCCGGTCGCCGAAGCCACACTCGCTAACATCGCCAGGTTCTTCGAGATCGTGCGCAGCCGGTCGGGGCTCCTCGTCGACGATCGGGCCGTATTCCTGGCGCCTCACCTCGGAACGCTCATCGAGGCGGGCGACGACCCTTCGGGTGTGGACCCCGACCCAGACGTTGATGCCGTGACGGTGATGACGATCCACAAGGCGAAGGGCCTCGAGTTCCCCGTCGTGGTCCTGCCCGGTCTCGTCGCTGGAAGATTCCCGTCGACCACCCGGCGCGATCCGCTCGCCATGCCCGACGCCCTTATCGGCGGCCCGGCACCGACCGGGGATCCACATCTCCAGGAAGAGCGACGGCTGTTCTACGTGGCCATGACCCGGGCGCGAGATGAACTGATCCTGACCCACGCTGCCGACTACGGGGGCGTCAGAATCCGGCGGCTCTCGCCGTTCGTGACGGAGGCGCTCGATCTCCCGGCCGCCGTCACAGCAGGATCCGGCGCCGTCAAGCCCGCCCCGATCGAACAGCTGGCCGCGTTCGCCCCCGCCGTCTTCGTCGTTCCGCAGCGCCTGACGGCGCCGATCGAGGGCCCGCTCTCACTCAGTCACTCGTCGATTGACGCCTATCTGACCTGTCCCCGCAAGTTCCAGTACTCGCATGTGCTGCGCGTGCCGACGGCGCCGCACCACTCTCTCGTCTACGGCTCGGCGCTGCACCAGGTGATCCACGAGTTCCATCGCGCCGAGGCACGTGGCCAGGTCCTCTCCGAACCGGACCTGGATACCGCGCTGGATCGCGCATGGACGAACGAGGGCTTCGTCTCACGCGAACACGAGCAGGCTCGGCTCGCGGCAGCACGATCGGCGTTGCGCGCGTTCCGGGCGGGACAGCTGGCCCCGGATGCCGTGGTTCCCGCGTGGGTCGAGCGCGACTTCACCTTTTCGCTCGATGGCGACCGGATCAGGGGGCGTTTCGATCGCGTCGATATCGTGACGGCACGCGGGGCATCCGCTGGCAGCACGCGCCGCGGGACCACGCGCCGCGGGACCACGCGCCGCGGGACACGGCCCGAGCTGTCCACCCCGCCCGCGCCAACCGCGGACGTCGTGGCGCCGACGCTCGAATTGCTCGGCCGCGAAGAAGTGACCATCACGGACTACAAGTCCAGCGACGTGCGCGACCCTGCCAAGGCTCGGCAGCGCGCGCGGGAGTCGCTTCAGCTCCAGATCTACGCGATGGCCTACGAGGCGCTCGCGGGTCGTCTGCCGGATTCGCTCCAATTGCATTTCCTGGACTCCGGGTTGGTCGGGCGGACGGCCGTGGACCCAACTCGGCTCGCAACGGCCAGGGGGCGGATCCGGACGGCGGCGAGTGGGATCAGGGCGCGTGAGTACGCCGCCCGCCCCGACACGATGGCATGCACATACTGTCCGTACCGTGAGATCTGCCCATCGAGCGCCGCCACCTGAATTGCTGTCGGGGATCCGGGCCGTGACCCTCGACTTCGGCAACACCCTGGTCCCGGTCACGCGGACCGCCCTTCGCTCCGTCGTCCTCGTGGCCGCGGCAGCGGTCTGCCCGCGGCTCGGGATCGGTTCGGTGGACGACTTCCTGGCCGCTTGGGCAGACGAGCGGGATCGCCAATTCCGGGAGGACGTGCCGAAGTTTCGCGAGGTGGAGCTGCCGCGACGAGCCGTCCGGGTCCTGGCTCGAATGCGCGGCGTGCGGCCTCCGCAACCGGATGACCGCTGGGACGACGCGGCCGCCGCTGGACGATCGACGGAGGGGGAAATCTCGATGCTCGTGGACGCCTACAGCGGCGCATTCGTCGATGGGATCCCGGCTCCGGCCGGCAGCGGCCGGATCATCGCTGAACTCGCTGATCGCGGCTTCCTGGTCGCAATCCTCTCGAATTGGCCGCTGGCTTCCACCATCGATCGATTTGCCGAGCGGGCCGGGTGGCTGCCGTTCCTCCATGGCGTCTATGTCTCGGAGCGAATCGGGACGATCAAGCCGCATCCGGCAGTCTTCGAGCACGCAGCTTCCGACATGAGGATGCATCCAGCGCAGATCCTGCATGTCGGCGACGACTGGGCGGCGGATGTCGCAGGTGCACTTGGCGCGGGCTGGCACGCGGCGTATCTCACGGGGCACCAGGCCGACACATCGTTGCCCACGTCGGAGCAGTCGGATCATCTCCGCGCGGACCTGGTCATCGCAGCCCTGGGCGATCTGTCCTCGCGGCTGAGCGATCCGACCGCCTAGAATCGCCGGATGGAGACCCGTGATCGCAGGGCGAACCTGTTGTTCCTGGCCGCTGCCCTCGTCAGCTGGTTCGCTGTCGGGGTGATCGTCCTGACCTTCGATCCAACGGTCAACAAGGTTGCCGGCTACGTGGGCGCTGTGGCCATGGGCATCGCCGTGGGCCTGACTACGATCCCCGTCTTCTGGCTCGTGGCCTTCCTTCGGGCCGGCCGCATCGCGCTCCGACGCGGATGGAGGCGGGCCATCCGCCGCGGGACGTGGACAGGGATGATCATCCTGCTCGTGGTCGTGCTCCGCCTCGAGGCACTCTTCCAGCCACAGTTGGCTCTGTTCATCGTGGCCATGGTCATTGTCGCGGAGACCACCATGTCCCTGGATCGTTGAGTGACCCGCGAAACATGAGGATCCCATGACCCGATTGATGACCACGGCCCCAGCCGGACCCGAAGCGGAAGTGAAGCGACGGATCGCGGCCGCGGTGGAGGCCGCCCGGGCCGAGGTCCTCGACCTTTCGCACCGTATCCACGCCAACCCCGAGCCGGCGTATCAGGAGCACCTGGCCGCGCGATGGGCCGCCGAGGTTCTCGCCCGCCACGGATTCGCAGTCGAGGCGCCGGCGGGCAGCCTGGCGACTGCCATCCGCGCAACGATGCCCGGTGGCCGCGGGGCCGCCGGCCCGCGTATCGGGATCCTCGCCGAATACGACGCGTTGCCCGGCCTTGGCCATGGGTGCGGGCACAACACGATGGCCGCCTCTGGTGTCGGGGCGGCGATCGCGCTGGCCAGCGTCGCTTCGGAGTTTGCCGGGGAGATCGTCTTCCTTGGGACCCCGGCCGAGGAGTTCGGCAGCGGCAAAGTCACCATGATCCAGGACGGGCTCTTTGACGGGATCGATGCGGCCCTCCTGTATCACCCCTGCGATCGAAATCACGTCGATATCGCGCCGCTTGCGTCCGTTGACGTGGAGGTCATCTTCAGCGGCCTTCAGGCCCACGCATCGTCGGAGCCGTGGCACGGACGGAACGCGCTGGACGCTCTGATCGAACTCTTTGTCTCGATCGGGCTGTGGCGGCAGGCCCTGCGGCCGGATGCCCGGGTCCACGGCATCGTGCTCGAGGGCGGCACCGCGGCGAACATCATCCCGGACAGGACGGTCGGCCGGTTCATGCTCCGAAGCGCAGGGGACGCTCGCCTCGACTCGATGGAGGAGCGGTTCCGCCAACTCTGCGATGCCGCGGCGCTGGCCACGGAGACGACCGTGGAGGTGGCCTTTTCGGGCCGTTCCCGGACGATGCGGACGAACCGCGTGCTGGCCGATCGATGGGTCGCCAACGCCGCGGCCTACGGGATCGTCGACCAGGGCGACGATCCGACGAGCGGCAGCACCGACATGGCAAACGTCTCCTGGGTGTGCCCCTCGATCCACCCTGACCTGGCCATCGTCCCGGACCCGACGCCCGGCCACTCGCTCCTGTTCCGGGATGCGGCGGCGTCGCCCCAGGCGGATGAAACGACGCTCCTGGCGGCCACGCTCGTGGCCCAGACGGCGTACGAGCTGTACGCAGACCCTGATCTCGTGGCCGCCGCCTGGGCGGAGTTCGACGCCGGACCCGGCGGAGCCTGACCGGCCGCGCCGCGGCGGCTCTGCGCGCCCCCACAGCGGGATGCGGCGGATCGTCAGGACGCACAGCCTTTGCTACGATGCGGATGGCGCCCCGCTGGACGATGGAATTCGAACCGGCGGCGTCCTTGTCGAGAATGGCCGAAGGCCCGAGGGGTCACGCCGTCCGGAGGAATCGCGTGAGCGAGCGCCCGATCCATCGACCCGACGGCTTCGCAGTCCAGAACGGCTGGGACCGCGAGCACGAGACATATTCCGACTTCGACCTGCCGACCTATGTCGGGCCAGTGACCTTCGCCAATCTCCCATGGGTGACGGATGCCGCCGAAATCCGGGCTCGAGGGGCCGACGTGGCAATCATCGGTGCGCCATTCGATGACCTCGTGACCCATCGGTCGGGGGCACGCTTTGGCCCGCGCGCCATCCGCCAGGCGCAGTACAGCACTGGTTCGCTCAATTCCCTGCAGCTGGGTGTGGAGCCGTTCGAGTACCTGACTGTGGTGGATGCCGGTGACGCGAACGTCGTGCCGGCCATGCCGGAGCGGGCCCACGCCATGATCTACCGGAAGGTCCTGGAGGTCGCCGAGGCTGGGGCGATCCCCATCATTTTCGGTGGCGATCACTCGATCACGTGGCCGGCCGCGACCGCGGTCGCCGAGGCTCGTCGGCCCGGCAGCATCGGGATCGTCCATTTCGATGCCCACGCCGATACCGCGCCGGATTCATATGGCCAGCTGGCGAGTCATGGGTCGCCGATGCGGAGGCTCATCGAATCAGGCGCCGTCAAGGGCAAGAACTTCGTCCAGGTCGGCCTTCGCGGTTACTGGCCGTCGCCAGATGTCCTGGGCTGGATGCGTGAGCAGGGGCTCCGCTGCCACTTCATGACCGAGATCGAAGAGAGAGGCGCCGAGGCCGTCATCGCGGATGCGATCGCCGAGGCTCTCGACGGCCCAGACGCGATCTATCTGTCACTTGACATTGACGTGGTGGATCCGGGCCTGGCCCCGGGTACGGGTACGCCGGAGCCGGGCGGCCTGATGTCCCGAGAGCTCCTTCGCGCCGTCAGGCAGATCGTCATGGCGGTGGACCTGGCCGGGATGGACATCGTTGAGGTCTCACCGCCCTACGACTGGGCCGAGTCCACCGCCATGATTGCCAATCGGGCCGCACTGGAGGCGATCTCGGCACTCGCTGTTCGCCGCCGCGACGGAACCGACCGCCGCCGAGGGGCCTGATCGCCACGCACCCGTTCCTGGACCACCCCGGACCTATCGCGTTCGCCCATCGAGGCGGGGCCGGAGTCCATCCCGAGAACACCATGGCGGCATTCGCGTCCGCCATATCGCTGGGCTACCAGTATCTCGAAACGGACGTTCACGTCACCGCGGACGATGTCCTGATCGCGTTCCACGACGATCGACTCGATCGTGTGACGGACCATCGCGGTCGGATTGCGGAGCTGACGTGGGCGGAGATCCGAACGGCTCGCGTCGGAGGATCGGAACCGATCATGCGATTCGAGGAACTGCTCGCGGCCTTCCCGACGGCCCGCCTGAATGTCGAACCGAAGCACCACGCAGCCGTCGAGCCGTTAATTCGCCTGGTCCGGTCGACGGGGTCCTTGGACCGCATCTGCATCGGCTCCTTCTCCGATCGCCGACTTGCTGCGGTCCGGGCCGGGCTCGGTCCAGAGGCGTGCACCTCCCTGGGGTCAGCCGAGGTCGCCGGACTGCGTGCCGCCGCGTGGGGCCTCGGCGCCTTCAAGAGGTTGTTGCGCCGCCGGCCTGGCCTGTGTGCGCAGCTGCCCGTCACGCACCGCGGCGTTCGCCTCGTCGACCGGCCGATGATCCGAACCGCCCACGACCTCGGCCTTGCGGTTCACGTCTGGACGGTCAACGAGGCTGACCAGATGCACCGGCTGCTGGACCTCGGCGTAGACGGATTGATGACCGACCGACCGGCGCTCCTCCGGGAGGTCCTCGAGGCGCGCGGCCAATGGTTCGCCTCGGCAAACGGGTAGGATCGCGAAATGTCGATCGCCAACCGCGACCGGAGCGCCGCGCTTGCTCGCCTCTATGACCTCGATGTGTCCGTCGATCCCGGGGATGTCGATCTGTATCTCGCCCTGGCCGCGCGAGTCGGCGGGCCGATCGTGGAGCTGTGTGCCGGAAGCGGCCGGATCGCCGTCCCGCTCGCCGTGGCCGGGTACAACATCACCGCCGTGGATCTCGATGACGCCATGCTCGACCGTGCCGCCAGGCGGGCCACATACGAGGGTCCCGATGTCGAAGCCCGTTTCCGGCGGGTCTACGGCGACCTTCGGTCAGTTGCGATACCGGGCGCCGG
>JBDTQY010000105.1:0-7085 GCA_039931955.1 Chloroflexota bacterium | reverse complement strand
GAGGGTGCGGAGCGTGACGGTCTTGCCGCCGGTGTTCGGACCGGTCACCACCAGGGCCGTGTAGCCGTCACCGATCCGCACGTCGATGGGAACCACGGTCCCGGTGAGGCCTGGGTGCCGTGCCTGGTCCAGGCGTATCTCGGACCGGGACGCGACCTCGGCCCGGATCCCGCCCATCTCCGCCGACAGGGCCGCCTTCGCGGCCCAGAAGTCGAAGCGTGCCAGCGTGGCCAGGGTTTCGTGAAGCTGAGGCGCATGGACGGCCACGAGGCCCGACAGCTCGTCCAGAATGCGCGCCACTTCCTCGGCCTCGGCCACCTGGGCCTCCCGCCACGCATTACCGAGTTCCACGACCACGAGCGGCTCAACGAACAGCGTCTGGCCGGATCCAGAGGCGTCGTGCACGATCCCCTTGACCCGGTTCCTGGCGTCTGCACGAACCGGCACGACATAGCGCCCGTTCCGGAGGGTGATGATCGGTTCCTGGAGCGCGGCGCCGAGCTCCGAGCCAATCAGCGAGTCGAGGCGCCGTCGCAACCGGTCGTAGGCCACCCGAACCGCACTGCGGAGCGAGCCGAGGCGTGCCGAGGCGGTGTCAAGCAGCTCTCCAGCCGGGTCGAAGGAGCGGGCCAGCGTGGATCTGATGACCGGCAACGGATGAAGATCCGGAGTCAGGTCGCGCAGCAGATGCCGTCGATCCTCGGCCAGGGCGGTCCGTAGCCGCGTCCCCGCCTCCAAGGTGTCGGCGATCTCGAGAAAATGTGATGGATCGAGCCGGCCGCCGCGCACCGCCCGCTCCACCCAGGGCGCAATGTCGTGTGCACCTCCGACGCCCAAGCCCGGGCGTTCCTCGATCAACGCCCGGGTTTGATCTGTTTCGTCCAGGGCCCGAGCGACGATGACCGGGTCACTGCTCGGCTGCAGCGCCTTGCACAGCCGTCGACCCGGACCGAAGGACGCATGTTCTGCCAGCCGCTCCCGGACTACGGGGAACTCCAGCAGTGCTTGCGAACGCTCGTCCACCTTCAGCCGATCCGAGCAGTGGAGCGCACCGAAAGGGACGCGCTCGCCGGGTCGTCGGCCCGCCATGCCATGCTCGCCCACGGTTCACCGGCGTAGCCCACGCCAACCCGTGCCGTCGCCCGGATCAGCACGGCAGCAGCAGATCCCTCCGGGGCGCTGACCACGTTCAGGCAGTGATGCATTCCATAGACAAGGTACACGTAGGCATGCCCGGGAGAACCGAACATCGTCCCCGTCCGCGAGGTCCGCCCGGCTCGAGCGTGGGATGCCCGGTCCTCGGGGCCGCCATAGGCCTCCACCTCGACGATCCTGCCCACGCGGGTTGCGCTGCCCTCCTGCTCGCGGACCAGGAGGGAGCCCATCAGGGCGAGTGCTGCAACTCGTGCGTCGGGGTCCGCCAACGCAGATCTGAGACTGCGATCCGGCATGGCGAAAGCCGTCGTCAGGGGCGGAAGACTGATGTGACGTCTGCAGGAAAGAGCCCACCGAGGGCGACGAGGATTGCCGGGACGAGCCTGTCACGAGTCACATCGGCCGTCACGGATCCCTGCAGGAACTCGTGGATCTGGCGAACGAAGGGGAATTCGTTGGCCTGCACCGTAGTCCCGCTGAGCGTAAAGAACGGGTCCGTGATGAGGTAGAACGCCGCAAGGATCAAGGCCCCTTGGGCCAGACCGAGCAGGCCGCCGAGCAGTTCGTCGAGGACCGGGTAGTTGGCGAGGAGCGGCATCGGCTTGAAGAACAGCTGTGTGGCCACCGCCGATCCGATGAACCCGGCAAGGAACACGAAGCCAAAGGCCAGCATATGGTCGTACTGGGGGGTGTATTGGGTCCAGTTCGTGCTCAGAAACGATCCAAACGGGTCCCTGAGCTGCGCGGCAATCAGGAGCGACACGAGGGTTGTGCCGAGGCCGATCAGTCGGCGAATGACGCCCTGCATGTAGCCAAGGACGAACATCGCAAATAGCGCAAAGAAGATGAGCAGGTCAACGCCCTTTACGCTCGTTATGGCGCCGATGATGTCCACAGTCTGGCGCCTCCTGGCTTTGGGTTGGCGAAAACGCTCGGGTGGGGTAGGTCGAGGAGACAGCGTAGCAGCGCTCGTCCTGGCGGAGCAAGGTCGGCGTTGAGTTGAGTTGGGGCAGCGCCGCCTGGCGCCGGTCAGGCCCTGATTCGGCCGCCGGCTCCAATCACCGCTTCTGTAACCGCTCTCACGGCGGCCTCGACCTCCTCTTCGGCCAAGGTCCGGTCCGCTGCGAAGACCAACCGATACGCAAGACTGCGCTCGCTCGCGGCGAGCGGCTGGCCCTGGTAGATATCGAACAGGCGGAGGCTCCGAAGCAGGGGTCCCGCGCTGGCGCGGATCCGCGCCTCGATTTCGGCCGCGAAGACCGAGTCGGCGACCACGACGGCGATATCCCGCTCCACTTCCGGGAAACGCGAGGGCATGACACCCCGTGCCACGGGCGGCTGGCCGATGGACAGACCCGCGATGGACAACTCCGCCACGAGCGTCCCAACGACCCGCTCATCCTCGGCCGCCGCCCGCCCCGGATGGACCTCCCCGACGAAACCGACAAGGCCGACGCGACCATCCGCGTTGGTAGCCGTCACGCGTGCGCTTCGACCGGGATGGAGTGTCGGTTCGGATGTCGCGGCCTCGTAGATGGGGGCGGGCAGATCGAGGAGCCGACACATTTGCGCCACGATGCCCTTCAGGTCATCCAGATCGGCGGCGCGACGCGGGCGGTTCCACGCGGGAGGATCAAACGCGCCGGCGAGGCCAAGCGCCAGGCGCCACCATTCATGAACGTCGTCCCCGACGCGCCCGTAGCCTTTTCCGATCTCGAACAGCGCCAGATCATCCTGCCCACGGCGGCGGTTGACGGCGATGGCGTTCAGTACTCCCCAGACGAGTCCCTGGCGGAGTGTCGCGTGATCGATGGACAACGGATTCGTCAAGGTGATCAGCTCCCCGCCGGCCGCGGCCTCACCCTCGGCGGCATCGACCGGGCGAGCCCAGGCCCAGGCCTCCACCTTTCCACGGGCCACAAGAGCGTGGGTCACCACCTCCCGCAAGCCGAGTCCAGCCAGATCCTCCCGGAGGCGGTCGCGAAGTGCCATGGGCGACTGCCGGAACGCCGGCATCGGGGTCGCGGGCAGCGTGCTGGGAACCTGGTCGTAACCGTTGAGGCGAGCGACTTCCTCCACGACATCAACCTCGATCTCAAGGTCGCGGCGCCACGACGGGACCACGGCGAACAGCGTGTCGGCCACCGGAACGGTGACATCCAGGGGTCTTGAGCCGCGAGCAATCGGAACCGAGACCGACGCCTCAGACGCGGGGGGTGATTCGACCGTGATTCCGGCACGCCCCAGGAGAGCCGATTGCACCTCGGCCGAAAGCTCGAGGCCCACGAGGCGAGCAGTCCTTCCCGGCCGGAAGGCGACGCGGGCTGCTTCGGGCTCATCCGGCGCCGTGTCGATCCGGCCGGGCGCGGCCGTGCCTCCCGCCCACGCGGCAAGGAGCTGCGCCGTCCGATCTGCTCCCAGGCGTGCCAGGCGGAATTCCTGGCCCTTCTCAAAACGGAGGCTCGCCTCAGATCGAAGGGCATAGGCGAAGGCCGTGCGTCGAATGCTGACCGGATCGAAGATCGCCGATTCGACGATCACGTCCGAAGTCCCGTCCCCGACCTCCGATTCGGCGCCGCCCATCACGCCGGCGATCGCCAACGGGCCATCGTCCCCGGCGATGAGGAGCGTCTGGTCATCGAGTGACCTATCGATATGGTCGAGGGTCACGAGTCGCTCCCCCGGGCGCGCCGTGCGGACCTCGAGGCGGCCGTTCCGGACCGCGGCCGCATCGAAGGTGTGGATCGGCTTCCCCAGTTCGAGCATCACGTAGTTGGAAGCATCAACCACGTTGCTGATCGGCCGCACGCCAGCAGCTGCCAGACGCATCTGTACCCAATCCGGCGACGCGCCGACCTTCAGCCCGCCAACCCAGCGGCCAACGAACCGAGGGCAAAGGTGCTGGTCCGCGATGGTGACCGACAGTCGCTCGCCGACAGGCATTCCACCCTCGATGACATCGATAGCCGGGAACCGGATCGGCGTACCCGTGATGGCACCGATCTCGCGGGCCAGGCCGACGATGGACAGGGCATCCCCGCGGTTCGGTTTGACGTCGATATCAAGGACGGTGTCCCCGTACAACGAGGCCAGGGTCGCGCCAACGGGCGCTGAGCCGGGAAGGATGAGGATCCCGGCGCTGTCCGATGTCAGCCCGAGTTCGTCGCCGGAGCACAGCATCCCGTTGCTGACGATGCCCATCTTCTCGGTTCGTTCGATCCGTCGATCGCCTGGCAGGACGGCGCCCGGAAGTGCCACCGGGACGCGCTGGCCGGGCGCGATGTTCGTGGCTCCGCAGACAATTGCAAGCGGCTCCCCTACCCCGATGAAGACGGTCGTCAGGGACAGGCGATCCGCCTTCGGGTGCGGTTCAACCGTGAGCAACTCCCCGACCACGACGTTCTTCCAGTCGCCTCCTCGCGACTCCACGGCGCGGACTTCCATCCCGAGGAGCGTCAGGCGAGTTGCGAGAGCATCCGGCGTCAGGTCGAGGTCAACGAATTCGGCGAGCCAGGACAGCGGAGCTTTCACCGGAATGGCTCCAGGAAACGGACGTCGTTGTCCATGAAGAGCCGGAGGTCATTGATCCCGTGCTTGAGCATGGAGATGCGTTCCGGACCCATGCCGAAGGCGAACCCCTGGTATCGCTCAGGATCCAGGCCGCCGTACTGGAGGACGACGGGATGAACCATGCCGGCCCCGAGGATCGTCATCCACCCACTCCGCCCGCATGCCGGGCAGCCCGGTCCGCCGCAGACGAGGCATTCGACGTCGAACGCCACTGACGGCTCCGTGAAGGGGTAGTAGCCCGGTCGGAACCGGGTCTTCTTTCCCTCGCCGAACATCGCGGCCGCAAACTGATCCAACAGGCCCTTCAGGTCAGCGAGGGTGGTGCCCTCATCCACCATGAGCCCCTCGACCTGGAAGAACTCGAAGCCATGCGAGGCATCCACCGACTCATAGCGAAAGCAGCGCCCGGGGAGCAGGGCTCGGATGGGCGGCGTCATCGTCTGCATGACCCGGATCTGGCCGGGCGACGTGTGCGTGCGCAGGAGGCGACCGGGCACATCTACGTACAGCGTGTCCCACAGATCCCGGGCCGGATGATCGGGAGGAATGTTCAGCATCTGGAAGTTGGTCAGGTCGTCTTCGATCTCAGGGCTCTCGTGCACCACGAAGCCGAACTGCTCGAAGATCCGGGCGATCTCACGCATCGACTCGATGCTCGGGTGCAGCGACCCGCGACGGAGCGGCCGGCCCGGGACCGTGACATCCACCCTCTCGTGCTCGAGCCGGGCGGCGAGCTCCGATGTGACGAGCGCGCTGCGGCGAGCGCCCAAGGCCTCGTCAAGGACCCCACGAACCGCATTTGCGATCGCACCCACCCGAGGGCGATCTTCCGCCGGCAGCGCCCCGATCCCGCGCAGGATGCCCGTCAGCTGACCCTTCTTCCCCAGGATGTCGACATCGAGACGATCCAGCGCGGCTGTGTCAGGAGCGGCCGCAAGCGCTGCCAAGGCGCGCTCTCGCAGCGCCTCAAGGTCACGGGTCAGATCGACGAGTTCCAATTCGGGCAGGCTCCGGCTTCGACGGGCGGCGGATCGGCGGTCAGGCCCCGGATTCGCGGGTCGGTTGATGGTAGCCCGTCATGGCGCGTGAATCACGAGCCCCCGAGCGTCCGAAACGTCGAGGGCTCCAGAATCGGACGGCCGATTTGCGGATCAGGCGCCCTTTGCCACCTCGACGATGCGACCAAACGTCGCCCCGTCTCGGACCGCGATATCGGCCAGGACCTTGCGGTCCAGTTCGATGTTGGCGGCCTTGAGGCCAGCAATGAAGCGGCCGTACGGCATCCCATTGGCGCGAACCGCGGCGTTGATCCGGATGATCCACAGCTCGCGGAAGTCGCGCTTACGTTGCTTGCGATCCCGGGTTGCATACGCGAGGGCGTGGAGAAGGGCCTCGCGCGCCGGCCTGATCAGGCGCGAGCGCGTCCCTTTGCGGCCTTCAGCCGCATTGAGAAGGCGCTTGTGCCGCTTGTGGGCGGTTACGCCCCGCTTGACTCGTGCCATGACGTCCTGATGCTCCTAGAGGTACGGGAGCAGGCGCCTGACCTGCTTCGCATGTTCGCCGCCGATCAGCGTCTTGCCCGCGTAGCGGCGAGTACGACGAGACGACTTGATTTCGAGGTGATGGCCGCGCCAGGCGTTGACACGGAACACTTTGCCGCTGCCGGTCACGCCGATGCGCTTCTGGGCGGCCTTGTGGCTCTTCATCTTCGGCACTGTGCCGTCACTCTCCCGTCGTTGCCGGCGTCTCCGCCGGTGTGGCTGGTTCGTCTGCCGATATGGCTGGTTCTTCGGCCGGTTGGGCCGATTGAATCGCAGGCGTGCTGGGCGCCTTGGCCGCCGATGGCGGTCGGCTCGGCGTCCCCGCCGACCTGGCTGCCGTTGCTTTGGCCTTCGGCGGAGTTGCAGCAGCCGTCTCGACTGACGGGCCCTCCGCCTCGGGCGCGACATTCGTCGCCACCGTCGGAGGAGCTGCCGTTTCCCCGTTCGTGGTCTCTCGACCAGGTTTCACCGGTGCGTCCATCACCTTGGGCTTGTGGGTCGATGCCATCGTAATGAACATCGACTTGCCTTCGAGGACAGGCGTCCGTTCTGCGATTCCGTGATCCTTGACTTGTTCCGTGAACTTTGCGATCAGGTTCCGCCCCAGCTCAGGATGCGTGAGTTCGCGACCCCTGAACCGAACCGTGACCTTGATGCGGTCTCCATCCGACAGGAATTCAACCGCTCGATTCACCTTTGTATCGAAGTCCCCGATGCCGATTTTTGGCGAGAGGCGAACTTCCTTGAACGTCACCGACCGCTGCCGGCGCTTGGCTTCCTTCTCCTTCTTGGTCAGATCGTACTTGTACTGACCGAAGT
>JBDTQY010000104.1:0-10401 GCA_039931955.1 Chloroflexota bacterium | reverse complement strand
GTAGCCGATGTGTCCGTCAACATCCGCATAGACGAAGTTCTGGCTCGGGGAACCGTAGTCGCGCAGGGCAGCCCTGAAATCCTCGAAGGTGGCGGCCGTGTTGAGGTGGAAGATGGAGGCGAACGCGCCATCTGCCTCCCTGGTCGACGTCCACGCCAGCGCCAGTGGTGGCTCCTCGGCGAGGCGGGCGTCGACGTCGTTGAGAATTGGACCGTGGACCGATGAACGGACGGTGATCGTCACCGGATCAACGCCGGCAACGTTGATGATCTCCACTCGCGTATCGAAGCTCTGGGACGTTCCGCGATAGAGGTACTTCGTCGGATCGGTCGGGTCGACCGTTTCCTGGAAGAGGTCCTGGACGTCGGGACCGACGTTCGTGGCTCCCCAGGCGATGCGGGCGTTGTGGCCGAGGATGATCGCCGGTACGCCAGGAAAGGACACACCGGCCACGTCGTAGGGGCAGGCTGCGTCGACGGTCCGACAATGCAGTCCATTCATGATCCAGACCGACGGTTCACTGAACCCGAGGTGCGGATCATTGGCGAGGAGCGCCCCGCCGGAAGCGGATTGGGATCCGGCCACCACCCAGTTGTTGGAGCCGATCCCGTGGTCACCCACCAGGCCCGAGGCGCCGTCGAGGCCGGCGAGGGCGAGAATGCCGGCGCCGATCTCCGCTACGTGGCTCCACCCCTCCCGGGCCCCTGGCGCCATGGGGGCAGGCGTCACCCCGGCCGTACCACCAGTTCCGCCCGGGTCCGACGCGGCGGTCGTGGCCGGCGCACCGGCACCGCCGGATCCCGCGAGCCCCGTGGGCGTGATGACCGGCGCCGCCGGGTCATAGCCCGGGAAGAGCGAGTCGGTGAGCGCCGGGTCGCCAAGTTGTGCGTCCGCCAGGAGTCGAAAGATCTCCGCGTCCATGTTGCCGCCGAGGTTGTATGCCTGGACCTTGCCCCAGGCGGCCGAATCCAGCGAGGTCCAGGGCGCCGGCGCCATACCCCCGAGCCCCCCATTGCCCGTTCGCAGTCCGGTGATCACCTGGGCCAGTGGGAAGGCCCCGTGCTGGTCCGCGATCCAGGCGTTGACACCGTCCGCGTACCACTCGAGCGCATCACGGGCGTCCTGAGGCATCGCCTCCAGGTCCCGCTGGGCTGCCTGCTGCCAGCCGAGTGTCCGGATGAACCGATCCGTATCCAGGCTCGTTGACCCGAACAGCTCGGACAGGCGACCGCTGCTGATATGCCGCCAGACTTCCATCTGCCACATCCGCTCCTGGGCGTGGGCGTAGCCCTGGGCGACGAAGAGGTCATGCGGGTCGTCGGCCACGATCTGGATGATTCCGTACGCATCCCGTGCGATTGACGCGGCCGCGTGCATGCCCTGGACGCGGACGGTCCCACTCGTCTGCGGCAGGCCCCGCGCGGTCACGACCGCGATGAGCACCGTCACGCCGACCATGGCAATGAGAAGCAAGCCAACGACGGCCCGGATGCTCCACCTGACAATCGTCACGGCTTCCTCGCTCTCCTGTGAGCCTCGACGGACCGCTCTTCCGGCCCGCTCAGCGGGGTAGTTCGATTCCGAGGCCCTGCTGGACCGCCGATCGGAGGATAGCCTCGCCGAAGACGACGTCGGAGAGGCCGACGCCGAGGTGCGTGACCACGACCCGCCCTTCTGGCCTGGGCGTGCTGGCCAGGATCGCCTCGCCAAGCGTGGCGTCGGGATCCGGATAGTTGTCAAAGTTGCCGGCGTCGCGATTTGCCAGGTACTGCTCCCGCTGATCCACCAGGAACAGGCTCGCCTGTTCGGCGACTTCCGCGGCGCAGTAGGTCGCGTAGTCGATCGGGATCACGGTTGCCCCGGGCGCGAGCCACTCGTTGGTCATCGCCTGGCGGTCCTCGGCCGGCCCGAACGACGCCGCGGTCAGGACGACATCGGCGTCGCGGATTGCTGCACGCGGGGACGTCTCGACGACAACGGACCCGATGCCCAGGGTCGCCCTCGCTTCGTCCGCCAGCGCTTCGGCTCGCCGAGGATCCGGGTCGTAGAGATGCAACGCGACACCCGGAATGACGTGACCGAAGACCGGGAGGTGGGATCGCCCCTGCCCGCCGGCGCCGATGAGCGCCGATCGGACCGGCCGGCCGCTGACTGGTGGCCCAAACCGCTGGAGCGCCAGTCCGGATACGGCCGCCGTCCGCTGGGCGGTAATCGGCCCGCCATCCATCATGGCGATCGGGATGCCCGTGGCCGGATCGTTCAGGATGAACAGCGCGCTGATGCCGGGCAATCCGATCTCGATGTTTGTGGCAAATCCGGCGACCCATTTCATACCCAGCAGGTCACCGAAGAGGTCCGACCCCCGGAGCATCGCCGGCATGGCGTGGATGAACGAGGCGGCCGGTCGGGGATGCAGGGCGAGCTTGGGCGGCATCTCGAACCCGCCGGGGGTTGCGAGCGCGACCATCGTCCGCTCGGCCAGAGCCAGTCGCGTTTCGACGGGCGGCATGGCGGCAACGACGTCGTTGGCCGACAGCCAGCGGAGCGGGGGGAGGATGGGCTCGGTCATCGTCGGGAGTGTAGCGCCCACCCCGCGGCTCCGGATCACGGTTCTACGCCATCCGGCTACGCTTGTCCTGTGAGCCCGATCGACTTCGCCCAGAGCCTGGAGAACCTCAAGCTGGAGCGCGACGCGATCGTGCTCTATGACGCCCTGGCAAACATCGAACGCGATCCCCACCGCGCTGATGCCTTCCGCACGATTGCCGGGAACGAGCGTCGGCACGCCGGGATCTGGGCGGATCGACTGACCGAACTCGGCGCCGTCGTTCCGGCACCGTCGGGTGCGAGGTTCCGGGTCCGGGCGATCGTCGTCCTGGCACGACTGCTCGGGACCCACGCGGTCCGCGACCTCGTCCAGGCTCTGGAGGGCGACGAGGTCGAGATCTACACCGCGCAGGCGACACCCGAGGTGGAGGCGATCGCTGCCGATGAGCGCGAGCACGCCGAGATCTGGAAGCGACTGTCCGGGGACTCCGGGATCGACGCAGACGCGCACGCCACCGTCCGTGCTGGTGCGAGCGATCACGGTGCGATCCCGGCAGGTGTGTCGGGACCCCGCGAGATCGCCATCCGGGAGGGCTGGCATCGCTCCAGCCGCTCTGGAACCCTGCGGGCCGTGATCTTCGGTGTTTCGGACGGCCTGGTTTCGAACCTGGCCCTGGTCATGGGCGTCGCCGGCGCCAGCAGCGCCATCGCCTCTGCGAACTTCGTCCTGCTCGCGGGCATTGCCGGGCTGCTGGCTGGGGCGTTCTCGATGGCAGCCGGCGAGTACATCTCCATGCAGTCCCAGCGGGAGCTGTCCGAGCGCCAGATCGCGCTGGAGCGGGCGGAGATGGAGGCGATGCCGGAGGAGGAGGAGGCGGAGCTTGCCGCGGTGTACCGCGCCAAAGGCTTCACCGCCGATGAGGCAACGACCATCGCCCACCGGATCTTCGCCGATCCGGAGAAGGCGCTCGATGCGCTTGTTCGGGAGGAGCTTGGCCTTGATCCCGATGAACTCGGGTCGCCTTGGGGTGCTGCATTCGGGTCGTTTGTCGCATTCGCGATCGGTGCTGTCGTGCCTGTCCTGCCGTACCTCGTCGCATCCGGGACAGGTGCCTTCTTCCTCGCCTTCGGCATTTCGCTGGTCGCCCTCTTTGTGGTCGGTGCCGGCGTTTCCTTGCTGACGGGCCGGAGCCTCGTGTTCTCGGGAGTTCGCCAGGTCGGCATCGGAGCCGCCGCGGCAGGTGTCACGTATCTCGTCGGGACCATCATCGGCGTCTCGGTCGCTGGCTGACGATGCCGGACCTTCGAGCGATCCTCATTTCGGCCGGCGTCGGCTTCGGGATCACGGGCTACCTGACACTCTTCTGGCACTGGCCACTGGCGCTTGGCGGGGGGATCGGCATCATCCTCGGTGGACTGGCTCTCGTTGGTTCACTGTCCATCGGCCCAGACCCGACGGAGGCCGATGCTGCGTGGCGTGCCGCCGCACCCGACCTCATCGATCCCCCGGCCGAGCCGCTCCCTGGAAGCCCAGCCGCTTCTGCGGGCCAGGGCACTGGTCCATCGGCGCCGGAGCCATGAAGTTCGGCGCGCCGGCTGCTCGGAGCCCCGAGTGGGCCGCCTCGGCCCGCTGAATCAAAACAACCCCGGCATGAGCCGGGGTTGTTCGGTGCTATCTATCGAGGGGCGACGCGAGTGGGTCGCGTCGACTCAGTGGACCCAGCGGCTCGCGAAGCCGAGTGCCTCGTGCGAGTCCGATGACTGACGTCGGTCCTCGCCCAGGAGGGCGCTGAGGATCGAGAAGAGGGCCAAAAGTCCAAATCCGGAGTAGGCGAGCATGATGGTTACCTGAAGCTGCAGCGAGTGTCGCTGGATCGATGGACCTCCCATCGATCCCGTCGCAATTGCGGCGGGCCTCGCGACACAAGATAATTGACCTTGTCTACGACTGATAGCCTAACAGGGTTAGGTAAAATGCGCAATATGCTTACGAGAGTGTTGGTATGACCGAACCCCGCCCGCTCGACCGGATCGACGCCCAGCTCCTCGAACTCCTCCAGGAGGACGGCCGACGCTCCTATGCGGAGCTCGGGTCGGCCGTCGGCATCAGCGGTCCGGCTGCTCACGAGCGAGTCAAGAAGCTCGAGGCGCGGGGTGTCATCACCGGCTACATGGCCCGTGTCTCCCCATCGGCCGTGGGCCTTGCGATCCTGGCCTTCACCTGGGTCACGCAGTCGCCGGGGACCATCGCAACGGACCTCACGGACGACTTTGCGGCGATCCCGGAGATCGAAGCCTGCCATCACATCACCGGCGAGGCGGACTACTTGCTCAAGATCCGGGCACGTGATACCAGCGACCTGGAGCGTGTCATCCGTGCCGTCCAGTCCACTCGCCACGTTTTCACGACTGAGACGGACGTCGTCTTTTCGACTTCCTTCGAGCGGCGACCGCTTCGCCTGGGCGTGGCCGACCGGGTCTAGTCGCCCGAACTGTCAGCTGCGCCTGCGCTCGAGCCAGGCCCGCTCCGGGTCGGCAACAGCTCCGCCACATCGCCATTGGGCGGTTCCGCGTTTGCGGGCGACACGCGATCCGGCGGCGGCTCGGTCCGATAGGCTCGATGCTCGATGAGCACTCGTTCGACGGTCATCGGATCGACGGTGCGACCCCCGGCCCGCAAACGCTCTGCGATCCAGGCGGCCTCGGCCGGGAGCTCGTCGTCGCTGATGTCCTGCTCGTTGCGCGCGCCATCCATGTAGAGAACGGCTACCAGCCCGCCGCCCGCAACGAGACCCACGAGCAGCAGCCACCACTGGAATTCGGCCATCAGGGCCTCTCGTCTTCTGTCTTCATCGGCCCGAGTCTACGGTGAACCGCGACCCGCGTACACTCCCGTGGCCATGATCAACTTCCTCGTAGACCCCATTGCCTTCCATCTCGGCCCGCTACCGGTCTACTGGTATGGGATCGCCTATGCAGCCGGACTCTTCGTCAGCTTCACGGTCCTTGTCCGCCAGGCTCGTCAGTTCGGACAGGATCCGGAGCTGGTTGGAAACGGCCTGATCGTGATCGCGGTTGCCGCGCTGATCGGCGGGCGGATGTATCACGTCATCGATCAGTGGGTGCTCTACAAGGACAACCTGGCGAGCATCATCCTGCCCCCGTACTCGGGCCTTGGCGTCTACGGCGGCTTGGTGACGGGCGTGATCGCCTTCATCGTGCTCGTCCGGTACCACCGGATTCCTGCGTGGACGTGGGCGGACATCGTTGCCCCGGCCCTGTTCACCATGCAGGCCGTGGGCCGCTGGGGCAACTTCTTCAACCAGGAGCTCTACGGACCGCCGACGAGCCTGCCCTGGGGCATCGCCATCGACTGCGCCCACCGTGTCGCGGCGTATCCCTGCTCAGCCTACCCCGAGGCCACCACGGCCTTCCAGCCGCTGTTCCTGTACGAATCTCTGTCCGGGCTCCTCGGCGCCGGCCTGTTGATCTGGTTGTCCCGGCGGCGGCCGTACCCGCTGCGACCTGGCGACCAGATCCTCATCTTCTTCCTGTGGTACGCGGTCGTCCGCTTCCTGCTGGAGAACCTGCGAACCGGCAACTGGTTCGTGGGCGGCATTGCGACGGCCCAGATCATGTCGATCATCTTCGGCCTCGGGGCGTTCCTGCTCCTCCTCTACCGGCATCGTCGCCCGACCGAAGTCGTAGACGACGCGATCGATGCGCCCGACGACGATGGCTTCGAAACGGGCGACATTGATGAATTCGAGGACGCCGACCGCCACGACGAAGACGCGGACGCGACCGATCCCGATGCGACCGATCCCGATGCGACCGATCCGGATGCGGCCGCCGATTCAGAAGCGCCCGACCCCGAACCGGGGGCGTGAGCCGGATGCCGCGTGAGCCACGTGGCGTCTGACTCGGAACCTCGCTCGCGTCGCAGGCCGCAGGAGGCCAGGCTCTCGCCGCAGGCACTGGCAGCGTCGCGGGGCGGCGTTCGCGAGGGCCTCGCCTGGCTCGGCAGACCTCCCGAATCAACCGCGAGTCGCCTCGTCCACGTCGTTAACGCCCTGGTGCGGCTGACCCTGTTCGGCGTCTTCCGGTTTCGCGTACGGCGCGAAGGCCGCGAGCTGCTTCCGAAACACGGTGGATATCTCGTGGTCGCGGCGATCCATCGAGGCTGGATGGACCCGTTCCTCATCCTCAGTGCCCTGCCTCTGGAGCCTCGTGCGTGGTTCCTCGGGAGCGGTCCTTCGGCGTTCTCTGCGCGCTGGCGCGAACTCCTGCTTCATCGGCTGGGCGGGATGCTGCCCGTGTGGCGTGGCGGCGTCGGCGTGGAGCAGCATGTCGCGTCAGCACAGGCGGTCCTCGAGAATGGCGGGGTCTTCGTCCTGGTCCCCGAGGGCGGCGTTGCCGGGCCACCGGACCACCTCGCCACGTTCCGCCTTGGAGCGGCGCTCATCGCCATACGGACGGACGCACCACTCGTGCCGGTCGCACTCGCCGGCGCGGATGAGCTGTACCTCGGCAAGCGCATGGCCTCCCGGATCCTGCCCCCGACGTCGGCCCGGGCACTCCTCGGCCCGAACTGGGACGGCGCGGCGCCGGCGGCTGGGAGCAGGGCCGAAATGACGCTCGCGCAGGCGCTGACACGACGATTCGAGGAGGTCCTTGGACCCGCTGTCGCAGCGCTCTACCCCGGGACCGTGGATCCGCCGACACATCCTCGGCGGCTCCGCCGCCTGACCTGGCTGCTCCTCGCGAGACCGACCGCTCGCTGAGACACAAGAAGGATCGACGCCCAGCTGGTCCGCGGCAGTCCGCTCGCTCCTGCTGCCGTCGGCGGTCGCGGGTCATGCCACTGCCTGGGCGGTGGCAGCCGAACAGCGATCCGCCGACGTCGTAGCCTCGTGACGGCCCGTACACTCGTGCCATGAACTATGCGGAATCGATCCTGGATCTCGTGGGCGGAACGCCCCTGGTCCGCCTCACGCGCGTCACGCGTGACCTTGGTCCGGCCGACGTGCAGCCCCTGATCCTGGCAAAGCTCGAGGCACTCAACCCGGGCGGATCGGTCAAGGACAGGATCGGGCTCCCCATGATCGAGGCTGCCGAGCGGGCCGGGCTGCTCAAGCCCGGTGGAACCATCATCGAGCCGACCTCGGGCAACACCGGTCACGGCCTGGCGATCGCAGCCGCGCTGAAGGGGTATCGCTGCATCTTCGTCATGGCGGACAAGCAATCGTCGGAGAAGCAGTCATTACTGCGCGCATACGGCGCCGAAGTAGTCCTCTGCCCCACCAACGTCGAACCCGAGTCGCCGGAGTCGTACTACTCCGTTGCGGCCCGTTTGGCGCGCGACATCCCCGGTGCGTTCAAGCCGGATCAGTACTGGAATATGGAGAACCCCGCAGCGCACGAGCGGACGACGGGCCCCGAGATCTGGGAGCAGACGGACGGCCGCATCACCCACCTCGTGGCGAGCGCGGGCACCGGCGGGACGATCAGCGGGATCGGCCGCTATCTCAAGAGCAGGGACGCTGGCGTCACGATCGTCGGGGCGGACCCTGAGGGCAGCATCCTTTCCGGCGATCATCCACGGCCGTACCTGACCGAGGGGGTGGGGGAGGACTTCATGCCCGGGACCCATGACCCGTCCATCGTGGACCGCTGGGTCCGGGTTTCGGATCGCGACGCCTTCCAGATGGCCCGTCGGATCACGCGCGAAGAGGGGATCCTGGCTGGTGAATCGTGCGGCACGGCGGTTGTCGCGGCGCTCCACGAGGCTCGCCGAATCATGGCCTCCGGTCCAGAGGCGACCGCGCGAGCGGTCATCGTCGTGATCCTGCCGGACGGCGGTCGCTCGTATCTCTCCAAGCTCTACAACGACGAGTGGATGCGGGCGAATGGGCTCCTCCCCACGACCGGTGCTGTCGTCCGGGTGCGCCAGGTCCTTGCTGGCCGCGACATGGCGCCGGACCTGCCGAACCTCGTCCTCGCCCGGACCACGGACCGCGTCGGTGGCGCCATCGATACGCTCCAGCGATTCGGGATCAGCCAGCTGCCCGTCTCCCAGGAGCCCGACGGCGACTCGCTCGAGGGGATCGTCGGATCCGTCAGCGAGCAGGGACTCCTCGACCGCGCCTATCGGGACCCGGAGACCGTTCAGCGGACGGTCGGCGAAGTCATGGATCGGCCGCTCCCGACGGTTGACATCGATGCCTCGCTCGACGCGGCCTTTGCCGTTCTGTCGGGTGGGCACCCGGCGCTGCTGGTCACGCGCGCCGAGCGGCCAGCCGGCGTCGTCACCAAGCTCGACCTGCTCGAGTTCCTGGCCCATCGACCCGGTCACGGTGACTGATCCGCCGACGGACCGCCGGGCCGTCGAGGCCAGTGGCGACAGAGCGGCCAGTGCCCACGCCGCTGGTCCGGTCGAACCGATCCGCACGGCTCGGCTCAGCCTCGTCTCGATGTCGCCGGTGTTCATGCGCGCGCTCCGCGCGCGCGACTTCGGCACCGCAGAGCGCGAGATCGGCGCCTCGGTACCCCGTGACATGGCCGACGATCTCGCTCACTTCATCGCGTTTCGCCTGGCCCAGCTCGAGGTCGATCCGACGATCCTCGAATGGCTCGGACGGGCCATGGTCCTGACCGACGATGCGGGGACGCATCGAGTCATCGGCTCGATTGGGTTCCATGGTCCGCCCGACGAGCTCGGCCGCCTCGAGGTGGGATACCGGGTGGAGGCGGAGTACCGCCGCCAGGGTTACGCGATGGAGTCGGTTCAGGCGCTCTTCGACTGGGCCTCCGAACGGCACGCTGTGACTCGATTCCTTGCCTCGATCAGCCCGGGTAACGTCGCTTCGCGGGCGCTGACGGCGAAGCTTGGCTTCCGCGAGATCGGCTCGCAGATGGATGAGATCGACGGCCTTGAACTGATCTTCGAGGTGCCCTGGCCGCCTCCGTAGCCGCCGCCTGGTGGCGCGACCATCCAACGGCGCGTGACATTCGCCAGTCCAGAGCGTCTACCTGTCGTGACAATGCGAGTTTCGGCCACCGCTCGAGGGTGCCTCGCGGCAGCAGCCATGGTCCTCGTGACTGTCGGATGCGCTGCTGGGGCTGTTGGAGGAACGGCTGAATCCGAGCCTCCGGGACCCACGGCAAGCCCAACGCGGACGCCGGCTCCGACCTCCACCCCTGTCGCTGAACCCAGCATCTCGTTCGAACCCGTCGTCGTAACGCCCATCCCCGTCACGGCGCTGGATTGCCCCGCCGAGCCTGTGGATCTTGCGACCTTGATCGCCCTCGATGCAGATCCGGGCCCGCTTTCGCTCGCCTGGAACCAGGTATTCGGGACCTTCTCCGAGCGCGCGGCGACATGTTTCGATACCGAGGAGATCGGGTTCCTCGCGTTCGTCGCCGGTCCGGAGGGCCTCGGGGGAGCTGTCTCGTACACCATCGAGCCGTCCTGGATCGCGAACCGCACCTTCTTCGTCCAGGCGTCTGATGCCTACGACGCCGCCTCGGGGCCATGGAGTGAGCTCTTTCACCCGGTCGCGGATTACGAGGTCAATGGCGCGGGTCATGGTCGGTCGTCCTGGCGCGATTGCGTACGGAGTAGTTGTTGTATTTCGGTGTTGTGTTTGGCCAGTAGTTCACCTCTCGCGGCCAGGGTGGTGCTCATAAAATAGGTCAAACCCATCGTCATTAACAGGATCAGCGCAATCGCCAGGATGCCATAGGTATCATTGATCGCTTTTTCACGCTCCAGCGAAAAGACCGCCTGTTTACGTTCGGCACGCACTGCCCATATTTTGTAAAGCTGGTAGAGCGCAACCAAGCCGCAGATGG
>JBDTQY010000103.1:0-3680 GCA_039931955.1 Chloroflexota bacterium | reverse complement strand
CCAGCCAACGAGCCGTGTCGGTCGAGGTGATCGGCGGTGACGTTGGTGTAGAGGGCCACCGTGGTGCCGACTGACAGCGTCGGCAATTGCAGCTCCGACAACTCGACGACCGCTCGGTGATCGGCGGTCAGGCGAGGCAGTTCCTCGATGAGCGGCCGCCCGATATTGCCGCCCAGGACGACAGGGTGCGACGGATCGCCGGCCAGGAGTGCCGCCGCCAGGGAGGCCGTCGTCGTCTTGCCCTTCGTCCCGGTCACGCCGACGGTCGGAGCTGTACAGAGGCGCAGGAAGAGATCCGGTTCCGAGACAAGGGCCGGTCCGCCACCGTCCCCATGGGCCGCAACCAGGCGACCCAGCGCCGCTCGGAGGCCTGGCTCGGTCGTCGGGAAGTCGGGGCTGATGGATGGCGAGGTGACGACCAGTGCAGCATCGGACCACGTTGTGGCCGGATCGATATCGGGCCCCAGAGCCAGCGTCACGGACCGACCCTCGAGTGACGACACCGCGGCATCGAATGCCTCGAGCGGGCGGCCGTCGTAGATCGTGACGCGGGCGCCGGCATCGGCGAGGAACCTCGCGGCTGCGATGCCGGTCCGGGCGAACCCGAGGACGGTGATCGGGCGCCCATGGAGGGCCCCATCGCGGACCGCTGCCATCGTCAGCGTCGAGAGATCGAGCGGCTGCACAGTTGCCGTCATGGCCGGGCCCACGTCATCAACGCAGCTGGTCGATGGAGGCGAGGAAGAGCGTCACGCCCAGGAGTCCGGCCAGGATCCCGACGATCCAGAAACGAAGGGTGATCTTCTCCTCGTCCCACCCGGATAGCTCGAAATGGTGGTGCAGTGGCGCCATCTTGAAGACCCGACGGCCGCCGGAGATCTTGTAGAAGCCGATCTGAATGATGTCCGAGGCAGTTTCGACCACGAAGACGAGCCCGATCAGCGGCAGGACCAGGATCTGGCCGGTGATCAGGGCCACGACTGCGAGGGTCGCACCCAGGGCCAGGGACCCCGAATCGCCCATGAAGATCTGGGCCGGGTGCACGTTGAACCAGAGGAACCCGAGCAGGGCGCCGATGATCAGGGCGCACAGGAAGGCAAGGTTCGGCTGATTGCCGAGTCCGCCCTCCGGCTGGGGCACCACGTTGAGGAGGGCAATCAGGAGGAATGCCACGAAGGCGAAGATGAGCGTCCCGCCGGCGAGGCCATCCAGCCCGTCGGTCAGGTTGACCCCGTTGCTCGCCGCGATGATGGCAAAGGCTGCAAAGGCGACGAACAGCCAGGGCGCAATACCGACAGCCCCGATGAACGGCACGGCGATCTCATCGATGTTGTAGGTGGACTGGATCTGAAAGGCGACGACCGCGGCCACGACCATGAGCCACAGGATCTTGTGTCGGGCTCGAATGCCCTCGCCGGTCCGGGCATTCATGAAATCATCCACCGCCCCGAGGACACCGACCAGGAGCAGGGTTGCAAGTGGCGCAATGATGGCGCGCTGCGGGAAGCCGCGGAGCAGGTAATAGAGGACCAACACCACCACGATGACGAGCAGTCCGCCCATCGTCGGAGTCCCGCCCTTGGCGAGATGGGCCTCGGGGCCCTCGACACGGATCCGCTTGCCCATCCCGATCGCCCGAAGCAATCGGATATACGACGGCATGAGGATCACAACGAGGGCGAACGCGAGAAGCAGTCCCTGGATCAGATCAACCGTCATACCGGCGCCGCGACAAGGGCGTCGACGAGCCGATCCAGCTCGACCCCCCGCGATGCCTTGACGAGGATGACATCGCCCGGCTCAAGCAGCAGCTGGAGCGTCGCCAGGGCGGCGGCCCGGTCCTCCGTTTCGACCACGGCCGCGGGTGACATGCCTGCCTCTCGAGCGCCGTTCGCGATCATCGTGGCTCCGACGCCGACGGTCACCAGCAGGTCGGCCTTGGCAGCCGCCGAGCCGCCAACGACACGGTGGCCATCCTCAGATGCGTCACCGAGTTCGAACATCTCCCCGAGGACCGCGATCCGCCGTCCGGGCAGACCCCCCAGCAACTCGAGCGCGGCGGTCATTGATGCGGGTGATGCGTTGTAGCTATCGTCGATGATTGTCAGGTCGCCGGCGCGGACGAGCTGCGCTCGGTGGGGCGCCGACCAGCCGCCCGCCAACGCCTGCGCGATCTCTCCAGGCTGCATCCCCACGGCCACACCGACGGCCGCGGCGGCCGCGGCGTTATGCACGGACAGTCGGCCGAGGGCGGGGATCGTGACGGGCTCGGTCCCCGCGGCGGGTGGCGAAGCGAACCGGAGCTGGAAGCGCATTCCGCGAACACCCAGGGATCGGACACGCTGAACTCGCACGTCCGCACTCTTGGCGAAGCCATAGGTGATGACCCGTGCAGCCGTCCTTCGCGCCAGGCCAAGAACGCGCGGGTCATCCGCGTTGAGGACGGCCACGCCGTCGCCGGGCAGCGCCTCGACCAGCTCGGCCTTCGCGTTCGTGATCGCCTCGAGGCTGCCGATGCGGCTCAGGTGGACCCCCTGGATGCTGGTCACGACCCCGACGTGCGGCTGCGCCATTCGGGCGAGTTGGGTGATCTCCCCGCCGGTGTACATCCCCATCTCGACGACCGCGTGGACGTCATCGCGACTCATCCGGAGCAGGGTCAGCGGCAGACCGATCTCATTGTTCTCATTGCCCTCGGTTCGGAGTGTCTGTCCCCGCGCCGAGAGCACGGTCGCGATGGCCTCCTTTGCAGACGTCTTGCCGACACTGCCGGTCACCCCGACCACGAGCGGTGTGAACCGGGCGCGCCAGCCTGCCGAGATTGCGTGAAGTGCAGCCAGGGGATCGGCCGCGGAAACAATTGTCACGTCGCCGAGCGACGCCAGGGTCATGGGGTCCGGCGCAACCGACACGAGGACTGCGGCCGCCCCGGCAATGACTGCCTCCGTTAGAAATCGATGCCCATCCGTGCGCTCGCCCGGCAGTGCAACGAAGAGCTCACCCGGACGAACGCGCCGCGAATCCACGCTGGCACCCGAGATCGCGCGGTGCGAGTCCCGCACCAGGTGGCCGCCGCTGAGGGCAACGAGGTCCGCGGCCAGGAGGCTGTCAGCTCGCGCCCCGTTGGCCGGAGCAGCACGGCCGGCGCGCGGCATCGTCGGTTGGGGCACGAGTTGCAGTTTGGCACAGCCGCGCCCGCGGGACGGTTGGCCAACTGACAGCATGCCGATCAATCTCCGGTCCGTCCGGAGGACGGCGGCAACGGGGCGAGCTCCGGCAAGAAGCCCGGAATACTCATTGCGTCCGTCGCGATGCGGCGGAAGAGTTCGAATGACATCACCGGCAGCGACAGCTGGCCGACTCGCCGGGACGTCGGGCGCGCCTCATTGATCCGGACCGCCGCCACCAGGTCCGGATGCCCTACCCGGCGCCCGACGTATCCGATGAACGAGAAGTTGAAGGTGCCGGACTTCCAGTTGTTGATGGCCGTGTCCCAGATCTGCGCCGTTCCGGTCTTGCCGCCTACGTAATAACCGGGGATGAGCGTTCGGTCGCTGTAGTACGGGACCGTCGTCACGACGTGGTTCATCAGGCCGGTCAGCGTCGGCGACATCGATGCAGGAATGACGCGGCCTCGATCGCTTGTGACCAGCGGCTTGCCGTCGATCGCTCCAACAACG
>JBDTQY010000102.1:0-7984 GCA_039931955.1 Chloroflexota bacterium | reverse complement strand
ATCGTGGCCGTCACGCTCGGCATTCCGGGAGCGATCCTCTCGGAGGCGACGCTGGCCTACATCGGCGTTGGCGTCCAGCCTCCGCGTGCGTCGTGGGGCAGCCTCATCGCCGAAGGGCAGCGCTACGTTCGCGCCGACACGCACCTCGTGATCTTCCCGGCGATCGCGATCGCGCTCGCCCTGATCGGCTTCACCTTCCTCGGGGATGGGCTTCGCGACGCCCTCGATCCCAAATTGAAGGGCAAGCAGTAGTGGTGGCGCCCTCGGGCGCGAAGGAAGACGGTCCGACCGTCGTTGAGTTGTACGCAGGAGAAGTGGTCTCGGACCAGTCCGAGGCCCGGAGGAACGCAAACGTGAGTCCAGGGGCGTCCGGAAACCTTCTCGACGTTTCGAACCTGTCGACGCACTTCTTCACCCGCGACGGCGTCGTCCGGGCTGTTGATGATGTCTCGTTCACCATCGGCTACGGTGAGACCCTCGGGCTCGTCGGAGAGTCCGGCTGCGGCAAGAGCGTCACGGCGCTGTCGATCACGCGGCTCGTTCCGAATCCGCCGGGCAGGATCGTGGGCGGCAGCATCACCTTCGATGGCGTGGACGTCCTCGGCCTCAACGATGCCGGCATGCGGCAACTGCGAGGCAAGGAGATAGGCTTCATCTTCCAGGACCCCTTGACCAGCCTCAATCCGACGCTGACCATTGGCTACCAGATTGCCGAACCCATCCGGGAGCATCTCAATCTGTCCAGGAAGGCGGCCAACGATCGGGTCGTGGAGCTGCTCACCAAGGTCGGCATTCCCAAGGCCCGTGAACGCCTGAACGACTACCCGCACCAGTTCTCCGGCGGCATGCGCCAGCGCGTCATGATTGCCATCGCCCTGTCATGTGATCCGAAACTGATCCTCGCCGACGAACCGACGACAGCGCTCGATGTGACGATCCAGGCCCAGATCCTGGAGCTGATCAAGGCGCTCTCGCAGGAGTCCAACACGGCCGTGCTCCTGATCACCCACGACCTGGGCATCGCGGCCGGCATGTGCGACCGGATCAACGTCATGTACGCCGGTCGGATCGTGGAGACCGGGGCCGTCGACGAGCTGTTCGAGCGCCCGCGGCAGCCGTACACGTGGGGACTGCTGGATTCACTTCCTCGGCTCGACGACGTCAAGGGCGCGAGGCTACGGTCCATCGAGGGACTCCCGCCGCTCCTTATCGATATCCCGGACGCATGTCGGTTCGCGCCGCGATGCGCCTACATGAGGGACGCTTGTCTGGAAAGTGAGCCTTCGCTCACGGCGCGGAACGACAGCGGTCACCAGGCCCGATGCTGGGCGACGGAAGCAGAGGGATGGATCAAGTGAGCCCAGCCAAGAGCCCAACACCTACGTTGCCGCCGCACGACCCGAACAACATCGTCGAGGTAAACAACCTCAAGGTCTACTTCCCTATTCGATCGGGCATCTTCCAGACGGCGGTCGGGACGGTCCGTGCAGTCGATGACATCTCGTTCGAGATCCGCCGCGGCGAGACGCTCGGCCTGGTTGGGGAGTCGGGCTGTGGAAAGAGCACCACGGGCCGCGCGCTCATCCGGCTCCGTGAGGCAACATCCGGATCCGTCCGCTTCGACGGGATCGACCTGGTCAAGACGAAGTCGGACGAGCTACGGCGGTTGCGACGGCGCATGCAGATCATCTTCCAGGACCCATACGGCTCGTTGGACCCGCGGTTCACCGTCGGGGCAACGGTCGCCGAGCCGATCGAGACGCACGACCTTGCGAGGGGCAAGGAGAAACTCGCCCGGGTTGAGGAACTCCTCGAGCTGGTGGGCCTGAACCGTGAGTTCGTCAATCGTTACCCGCATGAGTTCTCGGGCGGCCAGCGTCAGCGGATCGGCGTCGCCCGGGCGCTCGCGGTGGAACCGGAGTTCATTGTCTGCGACGAGCCGATCTCGGCGCTGGATGTTTCGATCCAGGCCCAGGTCCTCAACCTCCTGACCGACCTCCGCTCCAAGCTTGGCCTGACGTATCTGTTCATCGCCCACGACCTGTCCGTGGTCAAGCACATCAGCGACCGGGTTGCCGTGATGTACCTCGGAAAGATCGTCGAACTTGGTCCACCGGACGAAATCTACGCCGGCCCTGGTCACCCATACACGCGAGCGCTGCTGTCGGCCGTTCCGGTGCCGGATCCTGTCGCCGAACGGAAGCGAAAGCGCGTCATCCTCCAGGGTGATGTCCCGAGCCCCGCGAACCCGCCGTCCGGTTGCCGCTTCCACACTCGGTGCTGGCTGTACGAGAAGCTTGGCTCGCCGGAGCAATGCCGGACCGAGGATCCGCCGCTGGTGCCGATCAAGGTCGGCAACGCGGAGCACCGGGCCGCCTGCCATTTCGCGGACGAAGCGCTCAAGACGGATGTTGGCGTCGCCCACCTTGAAGGTGCCCCGACGCGCCGGGGAACGCCAGCTTCAGCCCTCGAGACGCTGCCTGAGTCCGCGAAGGGTGGCAACGTGGCTGCCGCGACGATCGCCCAGTAGGGGACGCGTCTGCCAAGTGGCAGGCGCGGGTCTGGTCGCCGCCGCATCAAACTCCGGTGTCGATCCTTGGTTCCGGCCTCGACCGCTGGCCACGCGTTGGCCGCTACCGACCCGCCGGGACGCTACTCAGCCGCGACTGACGCCCGCGCGTCCACGAAGTGGCAGGCCGAAAGGTGCTCGATCGGGTCGCTGCCATCGCGGACCTTGAGCTCGGGATTATCCGTGGCACAGATTTCCGGCTGGCCGAGTTGCTCACGCAGCGGGCAGCGCGGGTGGAAGCGGCAACCGGACGGCGGATTGACCGGTGATGGCACGTCGCCGCTGAGAATGACGCGGCGGCGGCGGTTCCTGATATTCGGGATCGGGATCGCCGACATCAGCGCCTGGGTGTAGGGGTGATGCGGGTCGCGGAAGATGGCCTTCCGGTCCGCCACCTCGGCGATCCTCCCCAGGTACATCACGGCCACGCGATCGCTGATGTGCTCGACGACGCCCATGTTGTGGGCAACGAAGACGTAGGTTAGACCGAGCTCGGCCTGGAGCGACTTCAATAGGTTGAGCACCTGCGCCTGGATGGACACGTCGAGCGCCGAGACGGGTTCATCACAGACGAGCAGCTCGGGCTCGAGGACCAACGCGCGAGCGATGCCGATTCGCTGACGCTGGCCGCCGGAGAACTCGTGGGGATAGCGGCGGGCGTGGTACGGGGCCAGGCCAACGAGGTCCATCATCCGGCGGACCCGCTCCTGTCGCTCAGCTGCCGACCCGACGCGATGGATTCGAAGCCCTTCGCCGATGCTGTCGCCGATGGGGGTTCGTGGATCCAGCGAGGCGTACGGGTCCTGGAAGATGATCTGGATCCGGCGACGGAACGGCTTGAGATCCGCGCCATGGAGCGCCGTGATGTCCGTTCCGTCGAACGTGATGGTTCCGGCCGTCGGCTCGATCAGGCGGAGGAGCAGCCGACCGACCGTGGTCTTGCCGCAGCCGGACTCGCCGACCAGACCGAGTGTCTCGCCGCGACGGATCCTGAAGGACACGCCGTCGACGGCCTGCACCTGGCCCACGACCCGTTGCAGCACCCCCCCATGAACCGGGAAGTGCTTGACCAGATCACGGACCTCTACGAGCGGCCGCTCGGTCTGGGGGGAGCCCACGGTGACGTCCGCCTCATCGCTCATTGGAGCACCCTCATTCCGGTCCCTCCACGAGATCCAGCGGCGTCGGCCGAAGTCGGCCCTCCTCGTCGTGGTAGAGCCAGCATCGTGCGTCATGGCCACGCTCGACTTCCAGCAGCGCCGGGTGAACGCTGTCCGCGAGTGTGACGTTGTGCTCGACTCGGGCAGCACAGCGCGGCGCGAACCGGCAACCGACCGGGAGGTCGATCAGGTTTGGGACGTTCCCCGGGATGACCACCAACTCCTCGCGCACGTCGCCGAGGACCGGGATGGATCCCAGCAGTCCGCGCGTGTACGGGTGCCGCGGGGCCGCAAACAGTTCCTCCACGGGCGCCTGCTCAATGATCTCACCGGCATACATGACGCAGACGCGGTCGCACGTCTCGGCGACGACGCCGAGATCGTGGGTGATGAGGATGATGGCAGTCCCCGTGCGGTCCCGGAGGTCGCGCATCAGGTCCAGGATCTGGGCCTGGATGGTCACGTCAAGAGCGGTTGTCGGCTCATCGGCGATCAGCAGTTCTGGCTCACAGGCCAGGGCCATCGCGATCATCACCCGCTGAGCCATCCCGCCCGACAGTTCGTGGGGAAATGCCTCGAGGCGCTGCTTGGGATCGGGGATCCCGACCATCTTGAGGAGTTCGAGCGCCTGGCTGCGGGCATCCGCCCGTTTCATCCCCCGGTGGACCTCGAGGACCTCGCCGATCTGGCGACCAACATCCCAGACCGGATTGAGGGCCGAGGTTGGCTGCTGGAAGATCATGCTGATCCGATTCCCACGGATCGCGCGCATGTCGTTGGAGGGAATCTGCAGCAGGTCCTGCCCATCGAAGATCACCTCACCGGCCTCGATGACCCCGGGTTTGGCGACGAGGCGCATGAGTGACAGGCTCGTGACGCTCTTGCCGCAGCCGGACTCGCCGACGAGACCCAGGATCTCTGACCGCCCGACATGGAAATCGATGCCATCCACCGCCCTGACCACGCCGTCCCGCGTGTAGAACGAGGTCCGCAGACCGCGGACGTCGAGCAACCTCTCCGGAGTGCCGCCGCTGGCGTGGCCCGGACCCTTCGGTCGGGGCGTCAACTCCTGGATCGAGGGTCCGGTCATCGGTTCAGTCTCGGATCGAAGGCGTCCCGGAGGCCGTCACCAAGGAGGTTGAAGCCGAGGACCACGAGCGTGATCGCCAAGCCGGGCGCCAGGATGATGTGCGGGGCGGTGAACAGGCGCTGGAACTCGATCGCGATCATGGATCCCCAGGTGACCTCACTCAGACTGACGACCCCGACGAACGCAAGCGCCGCGATCTCGAGAACCGCGGTACCGATCCCGAGCGTTCCCTGGACGATGAGGGGCGTCACCGCGTTCGGCATGATCCGTCGAACCAGGATCCCGGCCGTGGACTCACCGAGTGCCCGGGAAGCGGTGACGTAGTCGTTCTCGCGGGCTCCGAGGACGGAGGCGCGCACGATCCGGGCGTAGATCGGGATCGACACGATCCCGATAGCGAGCATCGTGTTCACGAGGCTTGACCCAAGAGCCGAGACGATCACGATCGCCAGCAGGAGCGACGGAAAGGCGAGGACCACGTCCATCGTCCGCATCAGGATGTTGTCGGTCTTTCCGCCGAGGTAGCCGGCGACTGCGCCGATCGTGCCGCCGATGATGATCGCCAAGCCAATAGCGGCAAACCCGATCCCGATCGAAATCCGGCTCCCGATGACGATGCGGCTGAACACATCCTGGAAGTTCGTGTCCAGGCCAAGAATGTGCTCATAGCGGTCTGCGGGGCAACCGAGCAAGTGGACGCAGGGGGGAGCCTGTTTTACCACCCCCGGCTCGAGCCCGAGCATTGAATCCTTCGCTCCGAAGGGCGCGATCTGATCGGCGAAGATCATGACGAAGGTGAACATGATCAGGATCGCAAGGCCGATCACGGCCGACCGCTGGCGAAGGATTCCGGCGAGCGTGTCCCGCCAGAGACTGGCCGGTCGAGCCGTGAGGAGTCCTTCAGCGTCGCCCAGGACGGGGGGCGCCGTCGTCTGGTCGGTCATCGCGTCCGCTCGATCATCGTTGGCGCACGCGTGGATCGAGGATCCCGTAGGAGAGGTCGACCAGCAGGTTCACCATCACATAGGTCACCGCGATGATCAGGGTGAAGCCCTGGATGACGACATAATCGCGCCCGGTGATGGCCTCGAAGACGGTTCGACCGACACCGGCCAGGTTGAAAGTCGTCTCCGTCAGGACAGCGCCGGACAACAGGCCGCCAAGTTGCAGGCCGACGATCGTCACGACCGGCAGGAGGGCGTTGCGCGTGGCATGCCGGAGCACAACGGAACGCTCGCGAAGGCCCTTGGCGCGGGCCGTTCGCACGTAGTCGAGTCCAAGCACCTCGAGGAGGCTGGATCGCGTGATCCGGGCGATGATCGCGAGCGGGATCGTCCCCAGCGCGATCATCGGCAGAAGCAGGTGGCGCAGAGCATCGCCGAGCGCCCCCCACTGTCCGGTGATCAGCGCGGTCGGAATGTACAACCGGGACACGAAGTCCAGGACGCCACGGACAGCCCCGGTGACGCTCTCCAGATGCCACACCTCCACGAGGGACAGGACCTCCACGCCTGACGACAGCCGCCCGGATGGAGGCAGGGCGAGTGGCGTGCCCTTGAGGAGCAGAGCAAACAAGAACTGGAGCAGGAGGCCGAGAACGAAGACGGGCATGGAGACGCCGATGTTGGCGATGATCATCGACCCGACGTCGATCGGGGAATTCCGCCGGTAGGCGGACAGCAGGCCCAGCGGAATGCCGATCACGATCGCGAAGAGCAGAGCCATGAGGGTCAGCTCGATGGTGGTGGGCAGGCGCTCGATCAGCAGTTCGGTGACCGGCCGCGAATGCTTGATCGAGGTGCCAAGGTCGCCGTGGGAGAGTTGCTCGACATAGAGCACGAACTGGACGGGAATGGGTTGATCAAGGCCGTAGCGCACGATGAAGTCATTGCAGACCGCATCCGTCGCTCGCTCGCCGAGCACGGCACGGCAGGGGTCCCCGGGGATGATCCGGGCGAGGCTGAACACGACGAACACGAGCCCCAGCAGGACGGGGATCGTGACGAGCAGCCTCCGGGCGATGAATCTGGCCAAGGGCTCTGAGCAGTCCGTTCCGTTCCGGGTGCGTTACCTGGTTGGGTAGCCGAGAGGGGCGCCGCCGGTGGCGGCGCCCCTCTCGGAGCTAGACGCGTTGAACCGGATCAGGAAGCAGGAGCGTTGAGGAAGCCCCCGAACAGGCCGGGGAAGTACTCGAACGCGCCGGACCGACCGATGTGAAGCGGATGGGCGGCGTCCCACTGGACGGCGTAGCTGAGGACGACGTCATTGGCGTCGAGATCGGCACCGTTGTGGAACTTGACGCCGTCGCGCAGGGTGCAGGTCCAGACCGTGAGATCAGCATTCGCGGTGCACGCCGTCGCCAGCGCAGGCTCGACGCCCGTGCTACCGACTTCGTACGCGTAGAGCGACTCGGTGATCTGCTCGCAGGCCCGAAGGGTCTCGCCGTCCGACTCGTCTCCACAGTAGAGGCTGAGCGGTTCGGCGTTCTGCATCCAGACGATGGTGTCGCGGTCGCCAGCCTTCATCACCGAGAGGACCTCGTTGCTGAGCGGCGAAGCATGCGCACCTGTGACGTCGGCCTTGAAGACCGTACCGGAGCCACCGTGAGCGATGATGACCGCAGGGACGTGCTCCTTGAGGAGGTTGTTGGCTTCGGTGTAGGCAGCCTTGCGGACGGCGTCGTCGGCCGACTGGCCACCCTTGTTCAGGGCAGCAACGATGTCATCGAACGGTACGCCGAACTTCTTGCCCGAGCCACCACCGAAGTGATAGTCGAGGAAGTTGGTGACGTCCGGGTAGTCAGCACCCCAACCGAGGAGGTACAGGCCATCCAGCGTGCCCGCGGCGGCGGCGTCCAGGAAGGTCCCGGACTCCTGCAGGTCGATCTTCGTGGTGATGCCCAGGTTGGTCTTGAGCTGGTTGGAGATCTCCGTCGCGATGACGGGCGGATCCGGAAGGTAACCTCGAACCGCGGCACGGAACGAGATGTTGTAGGTCTTGCTGAAATCGAAGTTCGCGTCGGTGAGGAGCTGCTTGGCCCCCGCTGCATCGAAGGCCCAGGTGTCTTCACCCTCACAACCGAACGGAATGGCGCACGGTGTGAAGTGGGTGGCGACCGAGGAACCCTCGGGGTAGTAGTTCTTGACGATCTGGTCTCGGTTGATG
>JBDTQY010000101.1:0-5777 GCA_039931955.1 Chloroflexota bacterium | reverse complement strand
TCCGGACGACCCGACCTTCCACCTGACCAACCCGTTCCTGTGGGGCGCCTACGTCATGGCACCCTGGTGCAATCGCATCGACGCGGTGCCAACCCGGGCCGGGGCAGGTCTGATCGAGATTGCGCCGGACTCCGGTATGGAGACCGCTCTCCACGGCCAGGTTTACGCGGTTCCCTGGGTTCCCGGTACGGACGGGACCTTTGTCGCCCGCGGCGGTGGCGATGGCTGGCCGTGGCCCTACGAAACGACGCTCCGGCTGGTCATCGGTGGATCCTCGGAGGAGCCGACCGTAGGGCTCCACCAGACCCTCACGAACTTGGGTGACAGCCCGATGCCCGGCGGGTTGGGTATCCACCCCTGGTTTCGCGGCCCGCTGGAGGTGCGGATCGGGTCAGACTTCGTCCTGCCGTCGAACGTCGACCCGGCGGCCGAGCTTGGACCAGTTTCCGGGCTACTCGACGTGCGGGCCGGCAGGGTCATGGCGGTCGGCCTCGACGCGACCTGGCCGGACCCGGAGGACGATGAAGTCGGCCTCCAGTGGCCCACCCTCGGGATCAGTGCGACCCTTCGGGCGACCTCCGATTCGGGACTCTGCATCGTCGCCGCCAGCCCGCGATCCGATGGCGTCGTTGCCGTGGAGCCAGAGACGCACGCCCCGCACGGCCTCCGTCGGCTGCTGAGCGGGGAACCCCACGGCATGCGCTGGCTGGAACCGGGGGCCACGATGCACCTGCAGACGGAACTGACCTTCCGACGCGACGCCGGACTGGCCGAGTAGCCACTGCCCGCCCGAGTCCTGGCTATTCGAACTGGCGGAGCAGCCGGCAGCCGGCACCCGCCGGGTCCGCGCGTCAAGCCTGGTCGATCAGCGCCTCCGCCATCAGATCAATCATGTCGAGATCCCAGGGCAGGAAGTCCTGGAGCATCAGCCGTTCCACGCCGGCATTGGCGAAGCGGCGGACCGTCGCCCGCGTCTCGTCGGGTGTTCCCAGGATCCAGCGCGCCTGGCGCGCCGCGTACCAACTGGTCGCGTTGTCCCCCTCTACACCCAGGGCCTCGAGGAGCATGTCCCGCCGTCGCTCAACTTCGGTGGCGGTGGCCCCGATCATCGTTCCGACCATGACGGAGTGGACGATGGAGCGTGGGTCGCGACCGGCCACGCGGCAGGCTTCATCCAGCAGCGCGAAGCGCTCCGCGGCTCGCTCGGGAGTGGAGCCTGAGAGGTTGAACTCGTCCGCGTACCGCGCCGCCAGGCGGAACCCGCGCGGCGATCCTTCCCCGCCGACGATGATCCGTGGCCGAGCCACGTCGTTCGGCCAGCGGGGCCGCTCCGGCGTTGAAACGGGCTTCGGTCGCAGGAACCCGCCTTCGACGCGCACCTGGTGGCCGGCGTAGGACCAGCCATCGGGCTCGGTCCACAGGCCATGGAGCAGAGCCAGCTGGTCCTCCATGAGATCGGCCCGGGCCGTGATCTCCGGAAACGGAATACCCAGTGGCTTGTGGTCCTCGTCGTTCCAGCCCGCCCCGACGCCGACTTCGATCCGGCCACCACTCATTTCATCGACCGTGGTGACGACCTTCACGAACGAGCCCGGGTGGCGAAAGGTGACCGGGCTGACAAGCACGCCCAGCTTGATGTGCTCGGTCTCGCGCGCCAGCCCGGCCAGGACCGTCCAGGCGTCGGTGGATGGGCCGTCGGTCGGACCTGGAAAGCTCGCGTAGTGATCGCTCCGGAAGAACGCCTCGAACCCGGCAGCCTCGGCCCGACGCACGATTGCCAGTTGATCCATGTAGGAGAGGCCCTGCTGGGCTTCGATCATCAGCGCGAATCGCATCCGGGCCTCCATCCACTCTCAATGATCCGCGTTTGTCGACGGCCGCGGTGTTGACCCATTGGTTCTGACAGGGTAAATTGTTCACTTCATGCGAACTATCGACGTGGCAACAACCATTCATGACGACGAAACCACGATCTCGTCGGTCGCTGCGGGCATCCACGAGATGATCGCTGGTTTCCGCTGCGCGGGCACCGGGCGACTCGTGAAGTCCGGCGTGAGCATGACCCACATGCACGTGCTGTGGCTCCTCGAGCACCACGGCGAACTGCACATGGGCCACCTGGCCGACTTCCTGGATGTGTCGATGAGCAATACCACGGGCATTGTCGATCGAATGCAGGAACGGGGCCTCGTCGAGCGTGAGCGGCCGGACGACGACCGGCGCGTGGTGGTCGTCCGGCTCGCTGCCGGCGGGCGCCAGGCACTGGACGCCATGGAGGCCGTCAAGCAGGACCGCGTGCAGGGCATCCTCAGGCACCTTGATCGTTCGCAACTCGAGCGGATCGCCGGCGCCCTGCACGACATCGAAGCCGCCGTCACGGCAGAACTTGGGCCCGATTTCGGGGCTGGACATGATCATCCGCATAACGCGGACATCGTTGGAAGGGAATCAGACTGATGGACTCATTCGAGGTCGAGGGCGTTGAGACCCCGACGGTGGCCGAGGATCCTGCGCTTGCCCTGAGTCAGCGAGCGAAGCTCGAGATCCTGGGCGCCGTGCTCCTCGGCCTGTTCCTGGTCGCCCTCGACCAGACGATCGTTGGCACGGCGCTGCCGAAGATCGTCACGGATCTTGGTGGCAACGACCTCTACACCTGGGTCGTCACGATCTATCTCCTGACGAGCACGATCACGGTGCCGTTCTACGGCAAGCTGTCCGACATTTACGGTCGACGGCCGATGCTGATGATCGGGATTTCGCTGTTCATGATCGGGTCCGCCCTTTCCGGGCTGAGCCAGGAGATGTGGCAGCTGATCCTGTTCCGCGGCGTCCAGGGCCTGGGCGCCGGGGCCCTCTTCCCGATTGCTCTCGCGGTCATCGGTGACCTTTTCACCCCTGCTGAACGCGGCAAGTACCAGGGTCTCTTCGGTGCCGTCTTCGGCATCTCGTTCCTGATCGGGCCCGGGCTCGGCGGCTTCCTCACCGACAACGTGAGCTGGCACTGGATCTTCTTCGTCAATCTCCCGGTCGGCGTGATCAGCCTGGCCGTCATCTGGAAGCTGCTGCCGACGATCAAGCGATCCGACGCCTCGCACCACCTCGACTACCTCGGGGCCGCCGTCTTCACGGTCGCGATCGGGTTCCTGCTGGTCGGCCTGACCAACAAGCAGTCCGGCGACTGGGGTGACACATTCGTCGGAGGGTTCATCGCCCTCGGCCTCGCCCTGAGCGCGGTCTTCGTCTTCGTCGAGTCCCGCGCAAAGCAGCCGATCGTTCCCCTCGATCTGTGGCGCAACCGGACGTACGTCGCGTCGATCATGTCGACGTTCTTTGTCAGCTTTGGCTTCTTCGGGGCCATCATCTTCCTGCCGCGCTGGTTCCAGGTCGTCCGCGGGGAGACCGCAACCGCGTCGGGCTACCTCATCTTCCCCATGCTCATCGGGCTCATCGGAAGCTCCATCGTTGCCGGGGCACTCGTTTCCAGGACCGGCAAATACAAGGCCATCGTGATCTCGGGACTCGCGGCCATGTCGGTCGGGATCACCCTGATGACCCAGCTCCGCGCCGATACGGAATACCCGGCCCTATTCCTCTGGATGTTCGTCGCGGGCCTCGGCATCGGGCCGACCCTGTCCGTGTTCACGATCATCGTCCAGAACGCCGTGCCATTCGCCAAGCTTGGTGTGGCGACCAGCAACCTGACGTTCTTCCGCCAGATCGGCGGTTCGGTCGGGCTGGCGATCGCCGGTACCCTGTTCGGCCAGGGTCTCGTCGACGAGCTCCCCGGTCAGACGGACAAGGTCTTCACCTCCATGGCCGCAGCCGTCCCGGAGCCGGCGCGACCGTTCGTCACCCAGTTCCAGGCGGCCTTCAATGGGGCAATCCAGGGCGGCACAGGACTGGATCTCAACAACCAGACCGGTGTCGGGCAGAGTTTCGGCCAGGCAATCATGAAGGGAGCTCCGGCGGAAGCCCAGGGGTTCCTGACGCCTTTCGTTCCCCAGTTCGACCAGGCCTTCGCCAACGCGATGAGTCTGGCGATCGCCCACACGTTCTACCTGGCGGTGGGCGCCACGGTCATGGCCCTCGTATTCGCCCTGTTCATGCGTGAGTTGCCACTCCGCAAGACCATGGGCGACCACGCGCCGGAGCCGGCAATCGCCATCTAGTGCTCCCGAGCCGGCGTGATCCGGAAACTTCTCAGCGGCCCCGTCCCGACTCCCGGGCCGGGGCCGTTCTCGTTCCTGCGCTACGCTGCCCGGCATGAGTCAAGCCGCCGTCCCGCTCGCTGCCATCCCCTCCGGCCTCCACGCTCCGGGCTCTCAGAAGGCACCGTGGTTCCGTCTCGTCCCAACCACTGATCTGGCAGCCGGCTCGATGATCCGGGTCACGATCGGAGACCTGGACGTCCTCGTTGCGTACACGCCTGGTGGACTCGTGGCCGTCGACGACCGCTGTCCCCATATGGCCGCGCCACTCAGCCTCGGCGTGCTCGATGGCTGCGTCGTCGCCTGCCCGCTCCACGCGGGTCGCTTCGATCTGTCGACCGGTACGGCCGTCCAGATGCCCACGACGGGGGGCCTGGGCCCCGACGGCACCTACTACCCGACGTGGACGCCGGGCGGGCGCGAGGCGAAGCCGGACGTCCCCGGCACGAAGGCCGAGGCGCGCCGTCTGACCCGGATCCGGCGCATGCGCTACTACCCGCTCCAGATCGTGGACGGGTGGCTGGAGGCCCGAATTCCGGGCCACGAAGGCGGAGCCCCGGGCGGGACCTGATCGAGGGCGGGCCAGATCAGACCCGGACGCGATCCAGTTCGACGGAGCCCCATCCCGCCTGACGATGCTGGTCGGTCAGTCCCCAGCGGCGGTCGGCGCACGACGCGGACGGGCACCACGACGAATGATCGCGACCGCTTCGGCCGGATCGTCGGTCACGGCGATGAGATCCACATCACCCGCGCCGATCATCCCTTCCGCCGCGAGGCGACCGCGAAACCAGTCGAGCAGCCCGCTGTAGAACTCTGTCCCGATCAACACGATCGGGAAGTGCCGGATCTTGCCGGTCTGGATGAGCGTCAGCGCCTCGAACAGTTCGTCCATCGTGCCGAAGCCACCCGGCAAGATCACGAACCCGTCGGCGTACTTCACGAACATCGTCTTGCGGGCGAAGAAGTACCGGAACTCCACGCCGAGGTCGATGTAGGGGTTGATGTGCTGTTCGTGCGGCAGCTCGATGTTGCAACCGACGGACAGCCCGCCACCCTCCTGGCAACCACGGTTGGCAGCCTCCATGACACCCGGGCCGCCGCCGGTAATCACGGCGTAGCCCTCAAGAGCAAGAAGGCGCCCGATCTCCCGGGCCGTCGCATACGCGGGCGAGTCCTCGTCGACGCGTGCGGATCCGAACACCGTGATGGCCGGGCCAAGGGTTGCCAACGCATCAAACCCCTCGACGAACTCGGCGAGGATCCGCAGGGCCCGCCAGGGGTCCGTATTGAGGAAGGCCGGCCGCTCGGACCGTTCCAGCAGTTTGCGGTCCTCGGTCATGGTCGGATCGCCGGCCATCATCCGGGCCGCCGCCCGTGGGCCAATCGTTAAACGGCCGCTCCTGCGGTGCTCGGTGATGGGTTCGCCTCGATGTTCGCCATTCGCCACGCCCTGGACCTCCCGTCTGGAATCTCGCCCGGAGCGAGACGATGGCATCCTACGCCCATGACCAACGAGAACGACCAGAACCGCCCGGAACCGGGCGCCGATCCGAGTGGTGGACGCGG
>JBDTQY010000100.1:0-13871 GCA_039931955.1 Chloroflexota bacterium | reverse complement strand
ACAGCAGCGCCGCCGAGAGCATCCCAATGCCGGCCCGGATCGATTCGATCTCGCCCACCCGGCCGAACTGCTGCGCCCCGATGCGGGTCACCACGTAGCGAATCCCATCGACGAGGAAGTAGCCGGCCAGGACCAGTCCCGCGAACAACTCCGCCCGCCCCGGATCAACCAGCATGAACACGCCGAGCGCCCCGAGCACAGCGGCGATGAGAATCTGCACGGGCCAGCTCGCGTTCCAGATCCCGGCGCCGGATAGGTTCGCGTTTCGTTCACGCACGACTTGACCTCCCGATGCTGCGTGGGCGACCGCCCGTTGCGCGCCGCGGCGCGACTGATGGATGAGAGCCGCATCGTACGCCGCTGGCCGCGTCCCGCGGGGCTCGGTTGCATCCAGCTGCGCGCCGCGCCGCCGGCAGCCCAACGCCTCCCTTTCAACCCGGTCTCCGTTTCAACCCTTGACACCAACTGCGACTCAGTCTCAGTATTGAGCGGGTAATGCGCCGCCTGCCCCTCCTGCTGGCGATGTTGGTCGCCGCATGCGGCGCCAGCGGTCCCCCGACGCCCTCGACTTCGGACGCCGGCGACCAGGTTGCGGTCGTGACGACGTCCTCGGTCTTCGCCGACCTCATCCAGAACGTCGGCGGCACGCACGTCTCGGTGACCAGCCTCGTCCCGCGGGGCGCGGACGTTCACACGTACCAGCCCACGCCGGCGGATCTGCGCGCCGTTGCGTCTGCGGACGTCTTCTTCATGAATGGTCTCGGCCTCGACGACTGGCTGGAGAAGACGATTCGCGCGGCCTCGAACGGCGCCTCAGTCATCAAACTCGCTGAGGAGCTTCCAACCACGACCCTCCTGCCCGGCGACTCGCCAGCGACTCGTAATCCACACCTCTGGATGGACGTCACGTATGCCAGCGGATACGCGGATCTCATCGGTGCGGCCCTCAATCGAGTCGATCCCGCGGATGCGAGCGCCATCGATGGCACCAGGCGCGCGTACCAGCAGCGCCTCGCCGACCTCGACTCCTGGGTCCGAGTCCAGATCGCCACGATTCCGCCAGCGGATCGACAGTTCGTGATGTTCCACGACGCGCTTCCGTACTTCGCGCGCGCCTACGGCCTGACGGTCGTCGGCGTGGCCGTTGAGGCGCCCGGTCAGGACCCGAGTGCCGGCGAGATCGGAACGTTGATCGACGCCATTCGTCGGTCCGGTGTCCGGGCAATCTTCAGCGAGGATCAGTTCCCGACCGCGCTGATCGACCAGATCGCCCGCGAGACTGGCGCGGTCGTGGTCTCTAACCTGTACGACGACACTCTTGGCGACGACCCCATCACCAGTTACGAGGCCATGATCCGCTGGGATGTCGCCCAACTTGTTGGAGCTCTTCGATGACGGTCAGCCTGTATCTCCGGGATGTGAGCGTCGGGTACGAGGATCGGCCGGTTCTCGATGCCGTCAACCTCGAGCTGGAAACGGGCGCGCTGACGGCGGTCGTCGGCCCGAACGGCGGCGGCAAGAGCACGCTCCTCAAGCTCATTGCCGGCCTGCTCCGCCCATGGGCCGGCGAGATCATGGTCCTTGGCGGCGCGCCGGGCGCACACGCGCGGTCGGTCGCATATGTTCCACAGGCGGAGGCGGTGGATTGGAGCTTCCCCGTCTGCGCCGGCGATGTCGTAATGATGGGCCGCTATCCGCGCCTCGGCCCTGTCCGACGGCCCGCCGCCGCCGATCATGCGGCCGTCGCCGCGGCCCTGGAGCAGGTGGGGATGGCTCCCTTCGCGCGTCGCCAGATAGGCGCCCTGTCTGGTGGGCAGCGGCGCCGCGTGTTCCTGGCGCGGGCACTCGCGTCGGAGCCGGAGCTCTACCTGCTCGATGAACCCGTCACCGGCGTGGACGCCGCGACGCAGGAAGACCTGATGCGGATCCTCGATGCTGAGGCGCGGGCCGGCAAGACCGTCATCGCCAGTACCCACGACCTGGCATCGGCCGCACAGCACTTTCGCTCGATCGTGGCGGTCAACCGGACAATCGTGGCCCAGGGAGATGCGAGCCTCGTTCTCGACACGGACGTCCTAATGCGAACCTACGGCGGCCACCTGCTGTTCGTCGGGGACCGCGTAGCCCTGCTTGACGATGCGCACCATCACGACGAGGCAGCCGGCGGCGAGATCCATCACCACGATGACGCGGCCGATCAGCCGGGCCAGCGACCATGACGTTCATCGCCGAACCCCTGGCCTACGAGTTCTTCGTCCGTGCGCTGGCCGCCTCCGCCCTGGTGGGCGTCGTATGTGCCGTCATCGGGACGTTCATGGTCCTTCGCGGGCTTGCGTTCATGGGCGATGCGCTCAGCCACGCGGCTTTTCCCGGCGTGGTTGCCGCCTACCTGCTCGGCGCGCCGTTCTACCTCGGCGCAACGATCGCCGCGGTCGGGACGTCGTTGGCCATCGGCTGGATCACGCGGCGCGGCCGACTCAGAGGTGACACCGCCATCGGCGTCCTGTTCGCGGGCATGTTCGCGTTGGGGATCCTCCTTTTCAGCACCATCCCGAACTACGTCGGCGATCTATTCGGGTTCCTCTTCGGCGAGGTCCTTGGGATCAGCGGAGGGGACCTCGTTGCCTTGACGATCCTCGGCCTGGTGGTGCTGTTGATCGTGGCCGCGTTCTGGAAGGAACTCCTGTACTCGACCTTCGACCCGCTCGGGGCCGGGGCGTCAGGCCTCCCCGTCGTGGCCCTCGAGTACCTCTTCCTCGGACTCATCGCCATGACCATCGTGATCAGCCTCCAGGCGGTGGGCATCATCCTGGTGGTTGCGATGCTCGTCACGCCGGCCGCAACCGCGCAGCTGGTGACGAACAGGTTCTCGCATCTGCTGCTGGTGGCAGCAGCCATTGGCGTTACGGCACCGATTGTCGGGCTCTATCTCAGCTACTGGACGAACACGGCAAGTGCTGCCCTCATCGTGCTGGTCGAGACAGCCGCCTTCCTCGTGGCGCTCCTGGCTGGCCCGCGAACCGGGCTCCGTCGTCGCCACTGACGCCCGGGTCGGAGTCGCCGTCCATTGCCTGGTCACGCGATACTGGCTCGTGCGCAAATCGGACGCTACCCACGGACCGGGATCCGCCACCCGCCCCGTGGTGCAAGCGGAGGTGCCGTCATCCCGACAGCAACGTCGGGACCTGATGCCCCCCGCATGAGGGTCCCGACCGACGAACTGAAGCGCTCGCGCGTCCTTGCCCTGGCATGGCCGATCGTTCTCGCCCAGGCTGCCACCGCCACGACCGGGGTCGTGGACACCGCGGCCATGGGTCGATTTGGCACGGCCGTGGATCTCGCCGCCGTGAGTATCGCCGCGGTTTCCTTCAGCTTCATCTACTGGAGTTTCGGGTTCCTGCGCATGTCCACCACGGGCCTGACCGCCCAGGCACAGGGCGCCCGCGATCTCACGGAGACCCGAGCCGTGCTGGCTCGGTCGGGGCTGATCGGCCTGGCTCTCGGGCTTGCGCTGCTGATTCTCTTCCCGATCATTCGCGAGGTTGGTCTCGGCGCCTTCCAGGCGGAGGCCGTCGTCAAGGAGCATGCCAGCGGCTACTTCGATGCGCGGATCTGGGGCGCCCCGGCAGCCCTGATCGGGTTCGCCATCAACGGCTGGCTGATCGGGACCGGCCGGACGCGCGCATTGCTGCTGGTCCAGGTGGTCCTCAACGCGACCAACGCGGCGCTGGATCTGTGGTTCGTCGCTGGGCTGCGCCTCGGACCAACGGGCATCGGAGCCGGGACCGCCATCGCCGAATGGGTCGCCTTGCTCGTCGGACTGTGGATCGTCCGGGCGGATCTCCGCCTGCCGCCCCGGCTGATTGATCGAGAGCGCCTGGTCGCCCTGTTCGCAGCGAACCGGGACATCATGATCCGGACCCTCGCATTGCTCTTCTCGTTCGCCTGGTTCGTGAATTCCGGTGCACGCGTCGGAACTGCCCAGCTGGCCGGCAACGAGGTGCTCCTGCAGTTCATCTCTGTTGCGGCTTTCGTCCTCGATGGCTTTGCCTTCGTGGCTGAGAAGGAAGTCGGGGAGGCGTTCGGGGCGAGGGATCCCGCTCGCCTGCGTCGAGCCGTTCGCCTGACGAGCGAGTTTGCGTTCGGGTTTGGCGCGGTCCTGTCCGTCCTGTACCTGGTGGGCGGGCGGCTGATCATCGGGGCCGTCGTGGCCGACCCTGCCGCCCGCGCGGCGGCTCTCGAATTCCTTCCGTTTTGCGCGGCGGTTCCGGTGCTCGGCGTCGCGGCATGGCAGCTGGACGGTATCTTCCTGGGGACGACGCGGGGACGAGCGCTGCGAACCGCCGGGGTTGCGGCCGCGGTCCTGTACATCGCCGCGGACCTCGTGCTGGCGCCAAGGTTCGGCAACAGCGGCGTCTGGACGGCATTCCTGCTCATGTACGTCTTCCGTGCGCTCGGCCTGGCGGCCTTCTGGCCCAGTCTCCTTCGCGAAACGAGGCGACCACCGGTGGTCTGACGGCCGCGGCCAGGCATCTCGTGCTCGGTCTGAGCGTCGTTCTCATTGAGCACGTTGGACGCCCCTCCCAGGTGGGAGTACTCCTGGCTCATTGGACGCCTCGCGCGGCCGCGGTATCCTGCGAGGAGGTTGACTAGCTAGATCCTGGTCAGCCCGAGCCGGGGTGGGCAATGTGTCCCAGCCCATATGCACGGTCATCGCGGGGGAGGTCCGGTTCATGTCGCTGCTCCGGCGGGTGGAGAAACATCGCGGCGGCGGCGACACGTCCCTGGAACCCGCGGCCGAATCGACGCCGCAGGCAACGCCAGAAGCCGAGGCGGCTCCCGCAGAGGCAAAGCCGAGCGCCCTCCCCAAGGTAACCGTCGCTCCCGGCCGAAAGAAGCTGATCGCCGAGATCCAGGCAAGGGTGCAGTCCGAGGTCGTGGGCTCCTTCGACGCGGTGATCGATGCCGCGAGTCCGGAGGCGGTGCGATCCAAGGTCGGCTCGATCGTCGATCGGATTCTGGACAAGAACGGCTATGCGGTGACGCGCGACGAGCGACTGGAGCTGGTCCAGGGGATCGTCAATGAGGTGACCGGCCTGGGCCCTCTCGAGCCACTGCTGGCTGACCCCACCATCACCGAGGTCATGGTCAATGGCCCCAGCAACATCTACATCGAGCGGGCCGGCAAGATCGTGAAGGCGGATGTCGCGTTCCTGAACGATGAGCACGTCCGCCGCATCATCGACCGGATCATCGCTCCCCTCGGCCGGCGCATCGACGAGACGAGTCCGCGGGTCGACGCCCGCCTCCCGGATGGCTCGCGCGTCAACGCGGTCATCGAACCGCTGTCGCTCATCGGTCCGGTCATCACGATCCGCAAGTTCTCCGCCCGGCCATTCACGGTCAAGGATCTGATCGGCTTTGGCACGGCGCCCGAGGAGGTCTTCGACTTCCTTCGCCACTGTGTGTTGGCGCGACTCAACATCTTCGTGTCCGGCGGTACCGGATCCGGCAAGACGACCTTCCTCAACGTCCTCTCGTCGTTCATCCCCGAGGGCGACCGAATCGTCACCGTGGAGGACGCGGCAGAGCTCCAATTGCGCCAGGAACACGTGGTCACGCTGGAGGCCCGCCCATCCAACGTCGAGGGTAGTGGCGAGGTCACGATCCGCGACCTCCTGCGCAATGCGCTCCACATGCGGCCCGACCGCATCATCGTTGGCGAGTGTCGCTCGGGCGAGGCGCTGGACATGATTCAGGCGATGATGACCGGCCAGGACGGTTCACTCTCGACTGGTCACGCCAACACGACTCAGGACATGCTCCGTCGTCTCGAGACGATGATCCTGATGTCCGGTTACCAGATGCCGCTGCAGTCGATTCGCGAGCAGATCGCTTCGGCGATCGACGTGATCGTCCACACCGCGCGACTCAAGGACGGCACCCGCAAGATCGTCAACATCACCGAGGTCTACGGGATCGAGGATGACCGGATCCTGACCCGCGACATCTTCGCCTTCGAGCAGACCGGCATGAAGGACGGCAAGGTCGTTGGTTCGATCAAGTCGACGGGCATTCGGCCGTCGTTCATGGGTGTCTTCAAGACCGTCGGCCTGGACCTTCCGGAGGGCGAGTTCGGGATTCCGCCAGCGGATCCGTCAAAGCGGGCGCCCAAGGGCAAGGCGCGATGGTCCATCGGCGACGCCGGGGACGAAGACGACAAGCCGACTGTTGGCCACGGTCGAGCCGTTGTCGCGGGCGGCATGGTCTACGTCTCGTCGGTCGGGCCGCTGGATCCGGAATCGGGCATGACCGTGAGCGGCGATATCAAGGTCCAGACGCGGCAATGCCTCGAGAACCTCAAGGCGAAACTCGCGGACGTCGGCAGCTCTCTGGAAAAGGTGGTCTGGGCGAACTGGGCGCTCCGGGAGCCGAGCGACTTCGATGAATTCAACGAGGAGTGGGCGACCTGGTTCCCGGGTGACTCGCCGGTTGGCCAGAGCACGCTTCTGCCGCCGTCGCACCGACGGGCCGGTTTCCGGATCTCGATCGGGGCCATCGCTCAGGCTTAGGAACGCGGGGCGATATCCCGTTGCCGCGCTCGCTCGACAAGGACCCGCACCGTGCCACGGAAGATCAGCCCGTGGATCGGGTACAACAGGTACCAGTAGGCGAGGCCCGGGAGCCCCTTCGGCTCGAAGAATGCCGTCTGGACGAGCCGGCTGCCTGATTGCGTTTCGAAGACCTCGTACTGCAACCAAGCTCGACCAGGCACTCTCATTTCGGCTCTGAGCCGCAACAGACTGGGCCGTCGAATCTCCTCGACTCGCCAGAAATCAAGCGCGTCACCCACGCGGAGTCGCACCGGATCCCGTCGGCCCAGCCGCATTCCAACGCCGCCGACGATTCGGTCCATGAGTCCGCGGAGGCGCCATAGGAGGTTGGCGTATGGCCAGCCCGCGGTGCCGCCGACCCGCTCAACTTCCGCGAACAAACTCTCTGGACTCGCAGCGACATCACGCCCTCGTCGCTCGACAATCATCCCTTCGCCCGCGGTCATGGAATTGAAACTTTCACGGCCGCCCGACGCGTTGGCATCGAACCAGGTCGATTCCACGTCGTGGCGGTCCGTACGATCGATCGCCCGCTCGAGTGCCTCGACGTAGGGGAGTGGCGTGAACTCGAATCCCGCGGCAGGCGCGGGATCCCGGACGATGACCTCGCTCCGCAGGCCCTCGATCAGTGGCCGTGCGATACCGGCGGGGACGGGAGAGATCAGGTTGACCCAGTAGGAGCTGAGACGGGGAGTCAGCACCGGGACCGGGATCATCAGCCTCCGCAGGCCGCGTAACCGTGCGTACGCCAGCATCATCTCGCCATAGGACAGCACATCGGGCCCGCCGATCTCGACGATCCCCTGAATCTCGGGGTGGTCAAGCGCCCCGACCAGGTATGCCAGGACATCGGCGATCCCGATTGGTTGGCACAGCGTACCGACCCAGCGGGGCGTGATCATGATCGGGAGCCGTTCGGTCAGATGCCGCAGGATCTCGAACGAGGCGCTGCCCGACCCGATGATCACGGCAGCTCGGAACTCCGTGACCGGCACCCCATGGGCAGCCAGTTCGGCCCCGGTCTCGTGGCGGCTCGCGAGGTGATGGGACAAGCTCGTCGCGTCGTCCCCGAGGCCACCGAGATAGATGATCCGGCTGACCCCGGCCGCGGCGGCTGCCCGCCCGAAACCACGGGCGGCGATGACGTCGCGCTCGGCGAACCCGCGTTCTCCGCCGCCCATCGAATGGGCCAGGTAGTAGGCGACCTCGATCCCCTCGAGAGCCGGCACGAGCGTAGGAGGATTCAGGAGATCAGCCGCGATGACCGTGGAATTGGGAAAGCGCTCGGCCAGGGCGTGGGCGTCGCGACTCATGAGCACCAGGTCCTCGCCGCGAGCGGCGAGGAGCGCGGCCAGCCGACCGCCGATGTATCCGCTGGCCCCGACGAGGAGTATCCGCATCACGCAATTATGCTCGCGGTTGCCCTTCGGACCGGGTTGAGCGCTGCGCGCGCATGATCAATAAACGCGAATCTGGCGATCGCCGAACGGAAATGGCGCGGAACCGCAACTCGGCCCCGCGCCACTGGTCTGATTGGGCTTCCAGCCGATCCGCTGGGAGCTCCGGTGGACGATGCTCGCCCGACGGACGACCTCAGGATGCGGCCGTGTCGTCCATCGCCGTGTCGTCCATCGCCGTGTCGTCGATCGCCTGGCTGATCTTTCGAGCCGTTTCCTTCGACGTCCTGTACCAGTCCTCGGTGATCTTCTCGGCGACACCGCGTCCGCCCATCCCGAAGGCCAGGCCGAAGGCGAGGGCGAAGGCCGCGATGATCCCGGTGAAGAGCGGCTGAATGAAGTCGGCGGCAATCCCGACCTGGTTCACGGCAATGAGGACCGCGAAGACCATGACAGTGATCTCCACGACGCGACCGAGAAGCCGCGCGTTCGAGAACCCAGCCCGTCCCGCTCCAACCTCGATGATGCCCCGGAGGAACTTTCCGAGCACGGGCGCCACGAGCAGGATGATCGCCGCGACGATGACGTTGGGGAGCCACAGCACGATCGCGTTGAACAGGAGGCCGACCTGGGCCAGGCCGACAAGCGATGCGGCGATGAGGACCGCCACCAGGCGAACCAGCCACTTGACGATCTCGCCGGTTGCCGCGCTCGGGATCAGCTGATCACCGCCGCCGGCTTCACTGAACATTCTGTCCACGCCAGCCGCCCGGATACCCGCCGCGACCACGCGAGCCGCGATCCCGGCGAGGATCCAGCCGATAATCAGGACGATGATGGCGCCGATCACACCCGGCAGGGCTGCCGCGGTTTGATCCAGCGCGATGCGAAATGCCGCCTCGATTTGACTCATCTGGGCCCTCCTTCTTCGAGGCATCCCACGACAAGAACTATCGCCGTGGACGCGCTCGAGCGGGCCCACCGTAGCACGGGGCGTTGCCCGGACGCACCCCCACCGCCCTGTGCGAGCACGGTCGGGGCCGTTCGAGGCCCACTTGTTGGAGGACGCTCCCTCACATCCTTTGCCGAGCGAAGGGCCGTGTCAGACCTTGATCTCGTCGATCCAGCACCAGGTCCACGTGTAGCCCGGTAGGTCGGCGCGGATGATCGCGTGATCGGTATCAACGAAGTGGGCCCGCGCGTGGCGATTCGGTGAGTTGTCGCAGCAGCCCCGTGCCCGCACGCCAGGCACAGCCGCAGCTCGACCCACGTTCCGCCGATCCCCAGGCATTCCTCGCAGCCCGCCGTGCGGGCCTCCACGGGCCGAACCTGATCGAGGTGCGAGCACTGGGGCTTGCGACCCCCGCCCAGGCGCCGGAAAGGGTTCATGAACCTCGACATCGGTCCTCCTCGCGAAGATCGTACGGCGCCCGTCCATGTCGAACCGTCACCCGCGGGACAACTCTTGGAGTTCGGAACGGAGGGCGACGAGATCGTCGTCGGTGGGGGCGAGCGCACGGAGCTCCGGCTCTGCCAGCAATGCCTGGCGAAGGAGCGGGCGCGCCCGGTCGAGTTGCTCTCGCAGGGCAAAGAAGCAGGCGAGGTTGTAGTACGCGAAGGCGGTGGCTCGCGCGGGCCACGTTCCCTGGCCGATCGCGACCTCGACCGCTGTTGCCAGATCGGTGATCGGCTCGTCGAGGTGGGTTCCGGCAGCGATGCCGGGCAGATGAGCGAGACTGTGCTCCGTGCCATTTCCGAGGATGGTTCCGACGGCGCGACCGTCGGCAAGGACCGTATCGGCAGCGGCTTCGACCTCGTCGATCAATGCCTGGGTCGTCTCATCCGCGTCGGCAAGGACCCGCTTCCAGGTCCACGCAGCGCGCTCGGCGTGCAGGATCGCGTTGGCCGCATCCGTCTCGGCGGCCGGCGCGGCCGGCTCTTCGGTACCAATCCTGCGTGCCACGAGCCGGCCGATCTGGATCCGACGCCATGCGGACAGATGCGCTTGGACGTCCTTAGGCGACCAGCCCCGATCTGGCCCCGGGGCGTCGCGGGTCATCGGGTCGAGTGCGCCGAGGACGGTCACCTCGGTCGAGCGCGCGGCACGGAGAACGGAGACGAGTGCTTCGCGGAGGTCGGGCTCAGTTGATTCGTGCATTTCCGCATCCTACCGTCTTGTCCCGCTCGGACGAGTCTGGGATTGACAGCGCCCCGCGCATGGCTATAGTACGGATCACGATATATCGTTGCGCGATCTACTAGGAGACCCAATGGAGCCCCGGATTCCCGAACTCGGCCGGTTTGCTGAGCCTGCGCTGCTCATCCTCGTCAGCCTGAGTGATGGGCCGAAGCACGGCTACGCGATCATGGCCGACGTGGAGGCTGGCACCGGCCGTCCTCTGGGACCGGGAACCCTGTATGCCGCGCTCGCTCGACTCGAGGAGCGTGGCCTGATCGAGGCGCTCGCCCCCGTGGATCGCCGCCGGCCCTACCGGCTGACGGCGATCGGCGAGACGATGCTCGCCGAGCAACTCCGCGACCTCGCCGAGTTCGCGGATCTCGGCCTCCGCCGGCTCGGCCGGTCCCCAGGCTGACGGGCGCGCGTCCCATGATCGCCCTGCTCCTTCGTCTGTATCCCGCGGTGTGGCGGATGCGCTACGCCGATGAGTTCGCCGCCATGCTCGAGCAGCGGCCGCTCGGCCCGTTTGACGTGGCCGACGTGCTGCTCAGCGCGCTCGACGCCCATCTCCATCTCCGCGGCCTCGGGGCCGCGTCCCAATCGCAGAAGGGATTCGCCATGTCACTTCGTATCGGGGGATACGCCGCCATCATGGCCGGCATCCACTGGTTCATCGCGCTTGCCGCCAACGCAGTCAACAACGGCGGTGATGGGGCGCCCTGGATCTTCTTCGTCATCGTGATCGCCACCATCCTCACGCTCATCGCCCTGACCGGCCTGAGTGCGTTCCAGGCGCGGCGATATCCGGCGCTTACCTGGGCGGCGTTTGCCGTGCCGGCGGTCTCAACGATCGTGGCCCTCATCGGCTTCGCTGCCATCGCGGTCACGGGCGATTCCGATCGACCGCTGGTCGCAGGGGTCAATGCTTGGGGAATCATGTCGATTGGCATGCTCGGACTACTGGTGGGCTCGGGCTTGTTCGCCCTGGTGACCTGGCGGGTCCGCACGCTGTCGCGCGCGGCCGCCGTGGCCCTCGGATTCGGCGCCATCTTGATGTTTCCCATCCTCTCGGGCATCGGAGGCGGCTGGTTGCCGTCGCCCCTGGAATTCCTCGTCGTGATTGTTCCGGTCGCGTTCTCGGGCGGATGGGTCTGGCTTGGCCTGAGTGCCCTCCGCGTCAGCGGTCCTGTAACCTCATCTTTGGAAGGAGCGTCCCTGTGAATCGCCTCGTTCGTATCGCGTTCATGACCGGCGCGTTGCTCGCGATGAGCGCCGCGCCTGCACTTGCCGCCCACACCCACGTCATGCAGGTCGGCAATGGCCGCTGCGTGATCCTGGCCGAGAACGGGGGCGAGAAGGACGTGGTCCTGCCGCTCTCCGTATTCCAGCACAACCCGAATGTTGACATCGCTCCGACTGCGGACCGGATGCACCCGCTCCACGTCCTGGTGCACAAAGGGGTCCCGGGCGACCACAACTCGCTGGCCGTCTTCGGCACGGCCGAAGGTAATGCCCTTTGCGCCGCCGGCTACGTCGGCAACCACTAGCACCCACGCGACGGAGCCGCCATCATGAGCGCCGTCCGGGCTATGCTCATCAGGACATGGACCGAAAGACCGAAATCCTGGCAGGCACCCCGACCTTCTCCTCGCTCGAGCCGCGAAGCATCGAGGCGGTGGCAACGCTCGCCCGTGAACTCCTGGCTCCGGCCGGCACCGTCCTCATGCGGGAGGGCGAGCCCGCGGAGTCCTTCTACGTCATCGTGTCCGGTACCGTGCACATCGAGCGAGGCGGCGGCATCGTGCGTTCGATGTCGGCGGGCGGGTTCCTCGGCGAGGTCGCCCTGGTCGAGGATCGCGGCCGGACGGCCACCGCAACCTGCGCGACCGATTGTGAGTTCCTGGAATTCGGCACCTTCGAGTTCGGGCGGCTGATGTCCACGTTCCCGGACGTACGCGCGCGGGTCGAAGCCGCTATCGCAAGGCGTCCGCACGCCGCCGAATAGCCGACGAATCGTCGGCAAACGCGGCCCCGGTGCCGCCGCCCAGGTAAGCCCTGGCCGCTCAGTTCATGGGCGGGATGTTGTGGTTGATTCGAAACAGGTTTTCGGGATCGTAGCGGCGCTTCACCGCCATTCGGCGCTCGAGCTTCGCATGCCCGTAGACCGCCAGGGCCTTGCGGTACGCCTCGCCCTCGGAGCCTGAAGATGGGTTGCCAATCAATACGTTGTACGGTACGCTATGCCGTACCATGAAGAGTATCGGCGTGACCGAACTACGCCAGCGGACCGCGGAAGTCCTGGACTCTCTTCGAGACGCTGACGAGCCGGTCGCCATTCTCCAGCGCTCGCAAACGACCGCCTATCTGATCGAGGCCAAGCAGTACGAGGCCGAGCGCGAGGAGCTCCGTGTGGCCCGCCGCGCGCTATTCCTTCGCGAAGTTCGCGATGCAGAGGCTGAGTACGCGGCGGGTGGCTCGACGACGTACGAGGACATGGACGCGCTGCTGGCTGATCTACGCGGCTGATTCGCGACTTATGCGCGTCACCGCGTCGTCTCGGTTCCTGCGGCGGGCGAGGAAGCTGAAGTCGCCGCGGGACGTACTCCTCAGAGCCGCGCTACGGCGCTTTGCCGCCAACCCGGCGGATCCCCTGCTTCGGACCCACAAGCTCAAGGGCGACCTCGGCGACTTCTGGACCTTTCGGGTGGACGATGATCTGCGCGTGCTCTTTCGCTGGGAGGGATCGGACTGCCTTCTCGTGGCACTCGGGACGCACGACGAGGTCTACTGATCCGAGGTGCCGCCACGCGCCGAGTGCCCGTGGCCGATGATAGGCAGCGAAACTTGTCGAGAGGGACGCAATGCACAAACTGGCCGGCAAGCGGGTCCTGGTTGCGGCTGGCGCGCAGGGGATCGGCCGCGCCATCACCGAGCGCATGATCGAGGCCGGGGCACATGTGGCGGTGCACTTCCACAGCAGAGCGGACCCTGCTCACGCAGGATCCACTTCGGGCTTGGGCCTGCGAACAAGGCGCAGGTCCGCATCCAGTGGCCCGATGGCGAGATCGGGCCCTGGCTCGACCTTGCCGCGAACGGGTCCGACGTGATCGAGCGCGGCGCGACGTCGGCGGCACCATGGCAGCAAGTCGGGCCGTGACCGAGGTTTCCGCGCCGAGCGGGCCGAACGGCGGCGCCCTCCCGATCGCTGAGTTTGGATTTGCCGGGACGGATCTGCGACGACGGCTCGTGGCGGCGATCCTCGCCGGGGCGAAGACCGCCACCAGCAGCCTGCTCATGGAGTACGAGGAGGACGGCGACCCAATACCTTCAGCCGGCGAGCGTTCCACCCTGGTCGACTTCAACGACCAGCCGGTCGGCATCCTCGAGACGACGGAGGTTCGCATCGTGCCGATGGCCGACGTGGACCTCGACTTCGCGATCGACGAGGGCGAGGATTTCACTTCGGTGGCGCAGTGGCGCGCGGCTCACGAGGCGTTCTGGTCGAGCTATCGGCCGGGGCCATGCACCGACACCACCCTGATCGTCTGCGAACGCTTCCGCCTCGTCGAACTCGTGGACCCCGCGGTTCGCTGAGGCCATCATCCCGTGCGCCCTGTGTGTCCGTGCGCCGCGCGGGCGCCACCCGACCGGGTGTTCGGGCGAGGTCGTGGTACGGTCGCG
>JBDTQY010000099.1:0-3800 GCA_039931955.1 Chloroflexota bacterium | reverse complement strand
GTTCCGGTTCGATCGTAGATGATCGACGGCTGATCAAAGCCGAGGTCGGCGAAGGCTTTTGCCGGGTCCGGCAGATCGCGGCTGTAGTAGGCGTAGGCACTGACCGTGGCGATGAACGCGACCCCGCCAAGGGCCAGGAAGCTGGCGAAGAGCAGGATCGGGATCGCCAGCGCAGCCTTCCCGGCGGAACCCCCGGGTCGACCACGTCGCGCGGCACCGGTGCGGCGGTGGCGCTGACGCCGAAATAGGCTGGTCTGCATGTCGGCGGCGACGATACCATAGGGTCGTGGACAGCCCTCTTCGTGAAGCCCGCGTCCCGGTTCCGCCGTGCGGCCCGCGTCCGTGACATCGTTTGCGCCTGATCTGTCCGGCCTCCTCGAAGAGCTCCGTTGGCGAGGGATGCTGCACGCCGCGTCTGATGGTCTCGAGGCTCGGCTGGCGGCGGGCGATCCCATGTCCGGGTACAACGGATTTGACCCGTCCGGGGCGTCGCTCCATATCGGCCATCTGGTGCCGATCTTTGGCCTGATTCACTTCCAGCGACACGGTGGGCGGCCTGTCGCCCTCGTCGGCGGCGGGACAGGGATGATTGGCGATCCCTCGGGGCGATCGGCGGAGCGTAATCTCCTGGACCGGGACACGCTGGCCTCGAACGCGTTGGGGGTCCATCGGCAGCTGGAGCACTTCCTCGACTTCAGCGGGCCAACCGGTGCCGTGATGATGAACAACCTCGACTGGCTCGAATCGCTGTCGCTGATCGAGTTCCTGCGGGATGTGGGCAAGCACTTCACGATCCCGTACATGCTGGCCAAGGACTCGGTCCAGGTGCGCCTCGATCGTGGTCTGTCGTACACCGAGTTCAGCTACATGCTCCTCCAGGCGACGGACTTCTCGCACCTGCATCGCGAACTGGGGGTGGAGCTCCAGATGGGCGGTGCCGATCAGTGGGGGAATATCACCGCGGGATTGGAGCTGATCCGTCGTTCCTCGTCGAATGAGTTGCGCGACGACTCGGATCCGGGCTCGGGGCTCCCGGCGTCCGCCTTCGGTCTGGCCTATCCGCTGCTCCTCTCGCCGTCGGGCGTGAAGTTCGGGAAATCTGCGGAAGGTGACTCGGTCTGGCTGGACCCGGGGCGTACCAGCCCGTTCGCCTTCTACCAGCACTGGCTCAATACGGACGATCGCGACGTCGGCATCTATCTCCGCTGGTTCACGACCCTGGCCGTTGCTGAAATCGAAAGGCTCGACGATGAGGTCGTGGAACGACCGGGCGCCAGGGCTGCCCAGAAGGCGCTGGCGCTCGACATCACGGCCCGAACGCACGGCGAGGCGATCGCGAACCAGGTGGCTGCCGACTCGGTCGCGCTCTTTGCGGCCGATCCGATCAGCGAGCCCTCGCTTCTCGAGCGACTTTGGGAGAGTGTGGGTGGCTTCAGCGTCGGAGCGGACGTGGCTGCCCAGCCGGCGGTGGCCGTCCTCGCAGGCGCAGGCGTGTTCGCTTCCAACGGCGAGGGACGTCGGATGATTCAGAACGGCGGTCTCACCATCAACGGCCAGCCGATCCGTGATCCGTCCGCGGCCATGCCGGACCCGATCGACGGGACCTGGTGGGAGGTTCGCATCGGGAAGCGTCGGCGCGAGGTGGGCCGCCTCCTCCGCTGATCCGACGGCGTTGAGCGGCGTTCAGGGAGCGTGCCGCTCCCGCAGGATAGCGAGGACCTCGCCCGGGGCCAGGTTGCGCTCAGCCAGGAGGACGAGCAGGTGATAGAGGAGATCTGCGCTCTCCTCGGCGAGAGCCGAGGAGGTTCCCGCTCGCTCGATGCCTGACGCCTGGGCAACCGCGTCGTCCTTGGCGGCCATGAGCACCTCGGTTGCCTCCTCGGCGACCTTCCTGCCCGCGACATCCACGCCGCCCAGGATGAGCTGCGCCGTATAGGAACTGCTGGACATCGCTTCCCGGCGGTTCGCGATCGTCTGCCAGAGTTCATCGAGCCATCCGAATCCGGCCCCCTCCTCATCCGGCCCGTGTGGGGAACGCGCCTCTGTGGCCGGATCGCCCTGGGCCCCATCGACGGGTTCCGGGTCAAAACAGCTGCGGGTCCCGCGGTGGCAGGTGGGTCCATGCGGTCGGACTGCTGCCAGGATGGAGTCCTTGTCGCAGTCGAGCGTGAGGTCGACCAGATGAAGGACGTTGCCGCTCGTCTCACCCTTCCGCCAGAGGATATCCCTCGACCTGGAGTGGAAGTGCAGATCGCCGGTCCGCAGGGTGGCCTCGATGGCTTCAGCATCGGCATAGGCGAGCATCAGGACTCGACCGTCCGATTCATCCTGGACAACGACGGGGATCAGCCCGTCGGATCCGTAGCGCGGAGCGACGTCGCGACGCCAGGTCATCAGGCGGTGACCCATGGCGTGAGCCGAACGGGGATGCCGGCGGCGACGAAGGCTGCCTTGACGTCCGAGACGCTGTAGATCCGGCGATGGAAGATCGAAGCTGCGAGGACCGCGTCGGCGCCGCCCTCACGTACGGCCGCCACGAAATCCGCCGGTCCTGAAGCACCACCTGAGGCGATGACAGGAATGGACACGCGGGAGGTGATGGCCCGCAGGAGGTCGGTGTCGTACCCGGACCGGGTGCCATCGCGATCAATCGAGGTGACGAGCAGTTCGCCCGCCCCGAGCTCCGCGGCCCGAACAGCCCAGGCCACCGCGTCCAGCGTCGTAGCGTCGCGCGCTCCTCGAGTCTTGACGCCCCATGTCGGCTCGGACGGCTCCGGGCCTGTGTTCAGGTGGGCATCAATGGCAACCACCACGGCCTGGCGGCCAAACGCGCGCGCGCAGCGCGCGATGAGCTTCGGATCTCGCACCGCCGCGGTATTGAGCGAGACCTTGTCCGCGCCTGCCCGGAGGACGTGCCGCATGTCACGGACGGTCCTCACGCCCCCGCCGACCGTCAGCGGGATGAAGGCTCGGCGTGCGGTCCGCTCGACGATGTCCAGCAAAGTCGTTCGGCCCTCCGGCGCGGCGGAAATGTCCAGAAAGATCAACTCGTCGGCACCCTCAACCGCGTAGCGCGCGGCCAGCTCGGGCGGGTCGCCTTCATCCACCAGATCCTGGAAACGAGTGCCCTTGACGACGCGGCCGTTGGCCACATCGAGACAGGGGATGATCCTGCAGCGCAGCATGTCAGTCGGTCCCGCTCGTCGCGCCAGCCCCGATCGGGCTGCCAGCGGATCCCGTACCTGCGGCAAGCGCTGCGGCCCATCGGGTGAAGTTCGCCAGCAGCCGTAGGCCGGCGCCGCCACTGCGTTCCGGGTGAAACTGGACGCCGAGGACGTTGCCGCGGTCAACGGCCGACACGAAAGGCCTCCCGTGGGTCGTCTCCGCAAGGGTCACGGCATCGGCATCCCTGCCATCAGGCCGGCCGGCGTAGGAATGGACGAAGTACATGTCGTCCTCTGGGTCCAGCCCGTCGAACAGGACATGTTCGCGCCGTTTGTGGACCTGGTTCCACCCGATGTGGGGCAGGGTTGGCGCGGCTTCCAGCTGAACGGCCCGACCCTGGATGACCCCGAACGTCACGGCCCCATCTTCGTCGCTGGCGTCGAACAGGAGCTGAAGCCCAAGACAGATCCCCAGGTAGGGCCGCCCGTCGGCTATCCATCGCAGAAGCGGGTCCACGAGGCCGGCCCGCGCCAGGCGCTTCATCGCCGGTGCCGCGGCCCCGACCCCGGGGACAACAACGGCATCGGCACCTGCCAGGTCGCCAGGGACGGCGGCGATATGGACGCGAGCTCCGA
>JBDTQY010000098.1:0-3077 GCA_039931955.1 Chloroflexota bacterium | reverse complement strand
TTCGTGCATCTCGGACCTTGTTGCGAAGTGTTGGCGAACCCCCAGTGTCCACGATCGAGGTGACAGGACCGTGACGGCGATTACGCATCTGGCCAAGCGACCGGTGGACGGCCGCTGGCTCTCGGGTGCGTGTTCGCTGACGCTCCGGGCGTTCCGCCGTACGATGGCACGACCATGAACGACGCGCGTCCTCGAACCCTCATGACCGTTCACGCCCACCCCGATGACGAAACGATCGGCACCGGTGGCTTGATGGCCAAGTCTGTCAAGGCTGGCCACCGGGTCGTGCTCGTCACCTGTACCCGTGGCGAGCAGGGCGAGATCGTCGTCCCGGAGATGGATACGCCGGAGAACCATCGGCGACTTGGCGAACTTCGTGCCGCCGAACTCGAAGCGGCGATGGGCGAACTCGGCGTGACCGAGTGGGAAAACCTCGGTTACCACGACTCGGACATGATGGGTCGGCCCGGCAACCGGGACCCGCGCTGCTTCTGGCAGGCGGACCTGGATGAGGCCGCTCGACGCCTGACCTGGCTCGTCCGCCGCTACCGACCCGAGGTCATGACGACCTACAACGACTTCGGGGGCTATGGGCACCCGGACCACATCCGTACGCACGATGTGTCGGTGCGGGCCTTTGATCGGGCCGGTGATCCAGCCTGGTACCAGGAGCAGCTCGCCCCGGAGCATGGGGGCACAGGCCCGGCCGCCTCGGATGGCGGGCTCGAGCCGTGGGCGCCGCTCAAGCTCTACGAGCAAGCCATTCCGGCATCGGTCCGGAACGCCATGCGCGACCGCATGGAAGAGGCCGGCGAGGAGAGCTTCTGGAGCGAGCCCAAGGACGCCACGCCAGAGGCGCTCGGGGCCTGGAACGCACAGATGGCACGGATGCTGGTCCCCGACGAATCGGTCACGACGTGGATCGACATCTCGGACGTCCTGGACGAAAAGTGGGCGGCCATCTGGCGACATGTCACCCAGATGAGCCCGACCAGCATGTTCCTTCGCTTCGGCAAGGAGGCCTGGGGCGAGTTCTGGTCCCGCGAGGCATACCTGCTTCGCGAAACGCGCGTTCCCGCGAGCACCCCCGAAACGGACGTCTTCGCCGGCCTCCCCTGATCCGCTGGCCGCCATGGCCGCGCCCTGACAGCAGGGTTGTTCCAACGAGTCCTTACCAGAGAGGAAGGCGGCATGAAGGAAACGCCGAAGGCCACGAAGGGCTTCACGGACGACGAACGAGCCGCGATGCGCGAGCGGGCCAAGGAGCTGAAGGCCGAAGAGCGCGCGGACAAGGACAGGGCGGCCGGGGAAGCCGACGTGCTCGCCAAGATCGCCGAGATGCCCGAACCGGATCGGACCATGGCGTCGCGACTCCACGCCTTGATCAAATCCAGCGCACCAGCCCTCGCGCCAAAGACCTGGTACGGGATGCCCGCCTATGCCCGCGACGGGAAGGTCGTCTGCTTCTTCCAGAGCGCACAGAAATTCAACACCAGGTACGCGACGTTGGGCTTCAGCGACCAGGCCAACCTCGACGAAGGTGCGATGTGGCCGAGCGCCTTCGCGCTCAAGGAGCTCACCGCCACCGACGAAGCACGAATCGCCGCGCTTGTGAAGAAGGCGGCGAGCTGACGGCTTCGCTCGCCGCGGGGCCGGGCGGGGCGTCCCGGCGAGCTGAGGGCAGCGCCCGGGCACGCGGCCCGGCCGGGCCGCGTGGAGATCCGGGCGGGCCTCTCGGGCGTCCAGATCCCTCCGGCGATCAGATCACCAGGGGAGCCGCCCCTTCGACGCCGCCCATACCTGGTTCATCACGATCGCGCCGGTCCCGGCCGGGTCCATGAAGTTCGGCTGTGACCGATCCAGGATCACGTGGGGGCGCATGGCCGCCTGCACGAGACGCGTTCCCTGGAACGTCAGCTCCAGTGTGATCCCCTCCATCGTTGGCTCGGACCAGGTCTGGTCGAAGACGAAGTTCCCGAGGGCATACCAGATCGGCCTTCCCTCGTAGATCTCGACGGCGCCGGCCCAGTGCGGATGGTTGCCGATCACCATGTCCGCCCCGGCGTCGATCGCGGCTCGAGCCAGGCGCTGCTGCTTTGTACTCGGAGCGGCCGTGTACTCGATCCCCCAGTGCGGGAAGACGATGACGACCTGCGCGCCAGCGGCGCGCGCAGCAGCGATGTCTGCGGTGAGTGCGGAAGCGGTCATCTCAGCCGACCCGACCCGCGACGCCGTGCTGGTCCAATACGACGGGGCGATGGTGTCGTAGCCAAGGAAGGCGACCCGGGTGCCGGCCGCATCCAGCAAGGCCGCCGTGTGCGCCTCGGTCACTCCCGTTCCGGCACCGGAGTGGGCAATCCCGGCGGCGTCAAGGTGCCTGATGGTATCGAGGACACCCTGGGCGCCGGCATCCCGAATGTGGTTGTTGGCCAGCGAGACCCAGTCGAGGCCCGCGTTCGCCAGGCCCGCGATCAGCTTCGGATCGGCGCTGAAGACCGTGCCGTGCTCGTGGTACCGGAAGGCATCCGGAGCGGGATTCTCGAAGTTCGCGATGGCCAGGTCGGCGCCCTGGATCAGGTCCCGGAACGAACCCTCGCCACCGGTGCGCCGCATGTTCGGCGTCTTCCAGCCGAATTGCGAACAGCAGGAATGGGAGACGATCGTGGCGGTCCCGCCATCGAACGGGAAATCCACGCCCTTGCCCAGGGTCTTGACGGTGTACGCGATCCCGCGGTCGAGCAGGATGTCGCCACCCGCAAACAGGGTCCAGGCAGTCGCCGGGTCATAGACGACCTCGGTCGGCACGGATGGCACGGATGGCGCCGGGGTCTCGATGGTGAGTGGCCACTCGGCGGCTGTCCGGACGCGGGCCACACCGAAGTAACTCGTCTCGCCGAACGACAGGGCGCGGACCCCAGGACCGACTTCGGAGGCGCGAAGGAAGCCGAGGCGATCATGGTGTGCGGCGAGGTCGGCGGCGAGGGCGGCGGCATCGGGCGCCATCACGAGACGCTCAGAGGTCGTTGCCATGGGATCAAGCCCGGTGATGACCGCCAAGGCAGCGAGGATATCCGGCG
>JBDTQY010000097.1:0-4166 GCA_039931955.1 Chloroflexota bacterium | reverse complement strand
CGGTTCGCCGATGTCTTCTGCGAGCGCGGCGTCTTCACGGCGGACCAGTCGCGGCGCATCCTCGAGGCCGCGATGCGGTTCGGCATGCAGGCTCGTCTCCATGCCGACGAGATCGTCCCGAGTGGCGGTGCCGAGTTGGCCGCTGAGATCGGGGCGCTGTCCGCAGATCATCTTGCCGCGCCGTCGGAGGCTGGAATCGAGGCTCTGGCGCGTGCGGCAGCGACGGAGCAGCCTGTCGTGGCGACGCTCCTGCCGGCGACGACCTGGTTCCTGATGCACGAGGCCTACGCCCCTGCCCGAGCGCTCATCGAGCGCGGAGTGCCGGTCGCCCTTGGCACGGACTTCAATCCCGGAACGTCGCCGACGCCGAGCCTCCTCCACGTGATGACGGTCGCGTGCCTCGAGCTCAAACTGACGCCATCGGAGGCACTGGCGGCCGTGACCATCAATGCGGCCCACGCGCTGGGCCTCGGGGACGAGCTTGGCTCGATCGAATCAGGCAAAGCCGCGGATATGGTGATCTGGCGCGTTCCAACGCACCGCCAGTTGCCCTATTGGCCGGCCGCCGACCTGGTCCGCACGGTCATCAAGAAGGGCCACGTCGTACTGGATCACGCTCCGGCCTGAGCGGTCCTTCGCGCGGCGCTGCTGGGATGGACCCTCGGTCAGACCTTGCCGCGTGACTCGAGGATGACCGCCGTGACTTCCTGCGGCAGGGTGGAGATGGAAACCGAGAGTTTCGGCTGGGGAGCGGGTGCTCCGCCCATCTCGTGGAAGAACTTCGAGACTGCCTCGGCACAATCTGCCTCGTCCGGGCAGACCGGCATGGCCACCACGAGCCGCGGGTCGAGCTGCGCGACGAGCTCCGCGGCCTTGGTTGCCGACAGGGATCCTCCGATCGGGACGCAGACGATGTCCACCGCCCCGATGTCACCGAGCCCCTCTTCGCTCAGGAGGTGCCCGATATCGCCGAGATGGATGACATGCAGCCCATCCAGCTCCACCACGAATGCCGTTCCGCGTCCTCGCTCCGCACCACGCTGATCGTCTCGATACGTCCGAACGCCCGTGACCAGGACGTCCTTGACCTCGTACTCACCTGGGCTATCCAGGGAGAAGGCAGCTTCCAGGCTGCCCGGGATGACGGACGAGCCGTCGCGCGACCGCTTGCCCTTTGATTTCGGCAGGGGCTGATCGTCCGGGTGACTGAAGGTGACGATATCCCCGGTGATCCCGCGCCCGGTGGGGCCGACGACGACCGTGTAAGGGTCCGTCACCACCACCGCGTCGCGGCCTTTGAGGCGGATGCAGGTTCGTCCGTACCAGGTGATTTCCATCCGCCGGATTCTGACACACGGGACTCGACCACGCGTATCGCCGGGTGCCGCGACCGTGTCGGGGAAAAGGAAAGACCGGAGGCGCCTGCCCAATTGGCGCCCCCGGTCGGAGGGAGGGAGGATGGAACCTCGAAGGTTCTGTCCGTCCCGAACACTAGCCCGCTCTCGTTCAGACACGAGACAGCAGTCGATTAAGAAAGGCACACCATTGGCATGTTCGAAGTGCCGCGTGCTGTGCCCGGAATGCGATCGGATCGAGCGCCCTGGGACGATCGGGGACCGGAAGGCCGAAGAGATCGGGGGTAGGATCGGCCCGATGTTCGCCCTGAGGCTCCGGTCCGCCACAGCCTGGCTCGCCGTTGTCGTCCTCACCGTTGGTGCTTGCGCGCCCACGCCGACTGCGTCGCTCGCAACGACCGCGCCTCCGAACCCGACGCCGTCGGGGTCGGGTTCGGCGCCAGCTCCCGGCGCCACGCTCGCGCCAGACGTCCTGGCGCGGTATCGCGAGATCGCGGCGCAAGTCGCGGCGATCCGGCACCTCGATGCACCGAGCCGCGTCGAGCCCCAGATCATCGACGGCGCGACACTCGTCGCCAATCTCAGGGCCGAGTTCGAAAAGGACAACCCGCCCTTGGAAATCGCAAAGAGCGACCAGATCCTGAAGCTGTTCGGCCTCCTCGGTCCCGGGGCTTCTCTCGCCCAGGCCTATCTCGACCTGCAGGGCAGCCAGGTCATCGGCTACTACGACCCCAAGGTCGGGGAGCTGTTCATCGTCAGCCGTGACGGTGCCCTGGGTGCCATCGAGGAGGTCACGTACGCCCACGAGTTCACCCATGAACTTCAGGACCGGCACTTCGACTTGAATTCCATCGGGCTGGACACGATCCACGACGATTCGGACCGCGTGCTGGCGATCCTGTCGCTTGTCGAGGGCGATGCCGTCAGCGCCCAGACCTCGTGGATGCTGTCCAACCTGACGTCGGCCCAGCTCACCGAAGTGGCGTCCGCGGCCTCGGACCCGGAGATGCTCGCCGTCCTGGCGAGGACGCCCAGGATCCTGCTGGAGACGTCGTTGTTCCCGTACCAGGCCGGCGGGTCCTTCGTCGGGTGGCTCCAGGGGGAGGACGGGTTCGCGAGCGTGGATGCGGCCTACCGCGCCCTGCCCACCTCGACGAAACAGATCCTCCACCCGGATAGCTACCTCCGCGGCGAAGTCCCGGTCGAGGTGTCCATCCCGGACGGCCTGTCGGCTCAGTTGGGTACCGGCTGGACGATCGCCGCGCGCGATACCTTCGGCGAGTTCCAGACACGGATCTGGTTGCGGGAGGGTGGCGTAGCGGGCGAACCAGCAAGGTTGGCCGCCGAGGGCTGGGCCGGAGATCGCCTCGCCCTGCTTCGCGGACCCGGAGAAGCCTCGGCCCTCGCCTGGAGTAGCGCTTGGGACACCCGGGCGGACGCGGTCGAGTTCATGGAGGCTGCGCGTACCGCGATCGGAGGCTATCCGCTCCGCGCGACCGTCCAGATGAGCGGAAGCCGTGTCGTGATCGTCATCGCGCCGGGGTCGAGTGTCACGGAGTCGGCCATGGGCACTGCCGCGACCTTCCTGCTCGGCCGCTGAACCCGCGGCCCCTCGCTACATCGCCTCCGGGGCTGAGATCCCGAGAAGCGCGAGGGCGCTGGCGAGGGTGAGTCGTGTCGCCTCCACGAGCGCGAGCCGACTGGCCGAGCGAGCCGGCTCGTCGGGGTCGACGACCTTTGCGTCCCGATAGAAGGCGTGGAAGGCGGTCGCCAGCTCCGTGGCGTACGCGGTGACGCCCTGCGTCTCCTGGGCTGCCGCGGAGTCCTCGACCACCTCGGGATCGCGATCGGCGACGCGCGCCAGCGCGGCCTCGGCCGGCCCTGCGAGTCCGCCCGCAAGGCTGGGGGCAACGGCCAGGCCGGCGTCTGCGGCCTTGCGCAGGATCGAGGCGATCCGGGCGTGGGCGTACTGCACGTAGTAGACCGGGTTCTCGCTGGACTGTTTCTTGGCCAGCTCGATGTCGAAGTCGATGTTCATGTTGGCCCCCCGTGAGGCGAAGAACCAGCGCGCCGCATCCACCCCGATCTCTTCCAGCAGTTCGTCGAGGGCGATGAAGGTCCCGGCCCGCTTGGACATGGACAGCTCGACCCCGTCCCGGACGAAGCGGACCCATCCGGTCAGGATCATCTCCACGGCTTCCTTGTCGAAGCCCATGGCCTCTGCCGCGTTTCGGACACGGGCCACGGTCCCGTGGTGATCCGACCCCCAGATGTAGATCAGGTGGTCGAAGCCCCGGCTGAACTTCTCCGTCACGTAGCCGATGTCGGACGCGAAGTAGGTCGGCTCGCCGTTGGACCGGATGACGACGCGGTCCTTGTCGTCCCCGAAGGTCGTGGAACGGAACCACGTCGCGCCGTCCTGCTCGAAGATGTGGCCGCCTTCGCGCAGCCGCTCGACGGCACGCCCGACCCAGCCCTCCGAGTGGAGGCTCGCTTCGGTCTTCCAGACGTCGAAACGGACACCGAGCGTGGCCAGTGAGGCTTCGATACCGGCCCGGATCCGCTCGGACGCCCATCGCCCGACCACGGCCGGCCCGTTCCCGGCTGCTGCCGCGGCGTCGCGCGCCACCTCGTCGGGGAGTGCATGTGCCAGCTCGGTGACGTACTCGCCGCGATAGCCGTCCTCCGGGATCGGGGTCCCGTCACGGACCGCCAGCACCGAGGCGCCGAGGTGGTCCACCTGCGTTCCCGAGTCGTTGAAGTAGTACTCGCGCGTGATGCGCTGCCCGCCGGCCTCGAGGACGCGGCAGA
>JBDTQY010000096.1:0-6919 GCA_039931955.1 Chloroflexota bacterium | reverse complement strand
GTTCCCGAAGAAGGTTTCCGTGTTCGTGACGTGATAGCGCCCGAAGACCGCGGTCTGGATGTTGAACAGATCCTCTGGGACCCTGAGGTGGGGTCGGAGGTCGGCCGGCAGGTCCGACAACGGATGGAACAGGGTCGGAAAGACGCCGGCCCAGGCCTGCACGATCGGATCCGTCGGATCGGCCATGTAGAAGCTCATCGTGCCGTCGTAGGCATCCATGACGACCTTGACGCTGTTCCGGATGTAGTTGAGATCCTGGCCGGCGAGTCCGGACGCCTCGAGTTCCGCCGGGTTGAACGGCTGGGCGTTCGGGAACCGGTTCGAGGTCGTGAATGCGTCCTGGATGTAGACCAGGCGGCCCGTATCGGTGACGACCACATAGGGGTCCTTGTCGTAGGACAGGAACGGGGCGATCAGCTGGAGGCGCTCCTGCAGGGCCCGGTGCATCAGCAGCTGGCTGTCCGCGGTGACCTGGTCGCTGATGAACAGGTTGAGGTCGCGGAAACGGAGGGAGTACAGGAGCCTGGACAGCGTGGTGTCCATCTTGATGCCCGTGGTGCCCGCCCAACGGGTCTGGACATCCGTTTCTCCACCGGTTCCACTGTCGCCCTGTGGGTAGTCGAACTCCGACTGGCGAGCGCCAACGATGACGTAATCGGACAGTGATTCGCCGAAATAGATCCGGGGTTCGGAGACGCTCGGCGCCCCCCCGCTGGAGACCGGTGGGAGGTTCTTGACCAGCAGGAGCGGCTGCCCTTCGCGGGTCACCTCGTTGACCGGGACCATCGCGATCCCGATGCCGTGCGTATAGATGATTCGCTGGTTGACCCAGCCACTGCCCTGATCTGTTGCCGCGAGGTTCAGCTCGCGTGCCGACAGCATGACTTGCCGCACCTGACCGTCGAGCGTGTAGCGGTCGGTGTCAACGTCCACGAAGTCGTAGTAGCGGCGGACCGTCTGGAGCTGGTCAAGCGTGTCGCCGAGGGGCCGGTAATCCCACAGCCGGGCGTTCGTGAAGGTGGCGGACTCGGCCGTCACCTGCGCCTGAGTCAAGGGGGCGGAGCCGTCATACGTTCGCTCCTCCCACGTATCGAAGCCGTAGGCGCGGCGGGTCATGGTGATGTTATTGGTGATGTATGGCTGCTCGAGGTCGTAGCGGTTCGGGCTCACCACGAAGCGCTCGATGGCCTCCGGGTACAGCCGACCGACGAACAGCGATGCGAGGAACCACGTGGCCAGCGTGACACCGAGCGGCCAGGTCCACCGCGTGAACGCGGCCCCGACCAGGAAGGCAGCCGCGAAGGCGGACAGGACCGTCAGCAGGTCGTAGGCGAAGAACTGGGCGTTCGCGTCCGTGTAGCTCACTCCGGCTGCGACGCCGCGGGCCGAGTAGACGAGTTCGTACTTGTCGAGCTGGTAGCCGAAGGCGACCGAGAGCAGGTACAGCCCGGCAAGGATCGCGAGGTGGACGCGAACCCGGGATGTCAGGTTCAGGCCGGAACGCGTCGCCCCGGCCAGGTAGCGAGCCCCGGCGACGCCGAGGCCACCGAGGACCAGGACGTTGAAGACCGTCTGCACCGTGCGAAGGAAGGGAAGGTCAAAGAGGAACCATGAAACGTTGCGTCCGAAGATTGGATCCACGCTCGACGCGCCGCCTGCGGCCACGAAGGACACGCGATTGATCCACAGCAGCACGGTGTCCCACGTTGATGCGGCGGCGCCGCCCACGATCAGCGCCCCGAAGATCGAGAGGCCAGCCAGCACGACGGTGGCGATGGGCGAGAGGTCGGGGACCTGGATCGGCTCCGCGTTGACCGGCCGGGGGGCTCCCATCCGGGCCCGTGGGTCGGCGGCGGCAGTGCTCGCTTCGGCCAGTCGGTCGAGAATGTCGCGAAAGGTCCCGGGCTTTCCGTCGCCGTCGCCGGCCGGGGCGAAGCGATTCGCCAGCCAGAGGTTGCCGAGCAGGACCACCAGCGAGGCCCCGGCACCGGCCACGAAGAGGGCACCCGAGGCCCAGATCCGCGTCCAGAAGACGGCATCGAAGTTGACGCTCTTGTACCAGATGGCGTCGGTCCAGAACTCGATCGCACCCGCGCCGAAGAGGAGGACGATCGTCGCGATGACGACGACAAGTCCCACGCGGCCACTGAAGGGGTTGCTGGGTGGCGCCTGGCGGCGAGCGCCTGGCGGCCGGCCGGCGGAGCGGTCAGGGCCATCGGCTCCGAAGCCGGGGCGAATCGGTTCGTTCTGGTCATTCATGGTCCGGGCAGTCTACGACGGGCGGCCGTTTTGCCCATGCCGCGGACCCGGAGCCGGCTATGGCGGACCGGCGCCTTCAGGCCCGGTCGAGCCCCTCGACTGATCGGGAGAAGGCCACCAGGACCTCCTTGGCGAGGAGGTTTGGCTGCATCGTTGCGGCGCGAGCGGGCTCCCACTGGAACCCGGCTCGGATCGCCAGCGGACATCGCCACGGGCGCTCGGCGTCGTCTGGTGGGACCATCAGGCCAAGACGGATCGACAGTCGTCCGGCGTCCTCAAGGATCAGGCCGGACAGCGCTCCTGCAACGGAGGGGCCCAGCCGACCAAGTGGCGGATCCGGGGGCGGTCCTGCTGTCGGGGCAACGTCGCGAAAGCTGATGATGCCGTCGGAATCCTGGACCCACAGGACCGCGAGCCACCAGTCGTCGGGCCCCGTGGTCGGGCGACTCATCCCCGCCTGCAGGACACGATCACCCACGCGAACCGGCTGCTCGCGCAGATAGGACGGGCCCGGAAGTGGCAGTCGTTCTGGCATCTCGTGAGGATAGCCGGGCGGCCGGGCGATCCACACGGACCCGCGGCCGAGGCGGTCGTGCCGGATCAGATCCCCGGCTCGTCGAGCTCCGCGATCTCGGCCTGTATCCCGGGGTCGGAGGCGGAGTCGCCGGCGGAACTCGCCGCGCTCTTCGCCAGGCCAACCTCAGCACGCTCGAGTTCCATCTCCGCCCGCTGCGCCTGGGCCTGGGCCTCGAGGGCCATCAGCTCCATTCGGAGCATCTCGCGGCGGACTTCTTCATCGGGAGGGGCGAACGTGGCAGCCAGCTCCGAGGCAGCCAGCTCCGTGGCAGCCGCCGGTTGCTCCCGGTACTCGCCGGACAACCAGCCGATCAGGCCGCGGGACTTCTGGGATGGCGTTCGCGATCGGAGGATTGCCTCCGGGTCGATCTTCGTCAGGCCCGGAACATCTGCCGATTCTGATTCCGTGAGTGAGGCACCGCAGGTCGGGCACGTCGCCAGGCCGGCCTCCGGCAGAAGCGCCGAACACCACGGGCATCGAGGGCCACCTGAATCGGATGTCGCGTCGGGTGTGGGTTCGTCGGCCATGACGAGAACTGTACCTTGAGCAAATCCTCCGGGAATAGCCCGGAGGTCCCATTGCCACCAAGCGGACGACGCGGACGGCTCAATTCGCCGGCCGATCGCGGGGCCGGGCGGGCCAGAGTTCCCACTTGCGCGGCGCCCATTTCGCCGCCACGCTGTCCGAGACCCATGACCTACTCCATCGTTGCTCTCGATCCCGTGACCGGCGAACTGGGCGTGGCCGTCCAGTCCCGCTGGCTGGCTGCGGGCGCCATCGTCTCGTGGGCGCGGCCGGGCGTCGGTGCCATTGCCACCCAATCGTTCGTGGACGCGCGGTACGGGATGGTCGGCATCGACCTGCTCGCCGCTGGACGGGTGCCTGCCGATCTGCTCGCCGAGTTGCTGGCCGCGGATTCTGATCCGAGTGTTCGGCAGGTCGGGATCGTGGATGCCAGCGGCCGGACCGCCGCTCACACCGGGGCTGATTGCGTGGCCTTCGCGGGCCATCTCGAAGGGCCCGGCGTCACCGTTCAGGCGAACATGATGGAGCGGGCCACGGTTTGGCCGGCCATGCTGGCCGCATACGAATCCACCAACGGGGATCTCGCCGAGCGCCTGGTCGCGGCCCTCGGAGCCGCCGAGGCCGAGGGCGGCGACGTCCGTGGCAGGCAGGCGGCGGGACTCCTGGTGGTGCCCGGAACGCCCGACGCCAAGCCGTGGGACACGCGCTTCGACATCCGGGTGGACGATTCCCACGCCCCGCTCGACGAACTGGATCGACTGTTGGCCGTGAGCCGCGCCTACGAGGCGTTCGAGGAGGGACTCCAGGCGCTGGCCGCCGGAGAAGTGTCGGCGGCAGCGGCATTCCTGGAGGGCGCTTCGGCGCTGGCCCCAGACGATGACCAGATCCGGCTCTGGCAGGCCGTCGCGGTCTTCGATGACGGCGACGAGGAACGCGGGCGGCGGCTCTATCGCTCAGCGCTGGCGGATGAGCCGCGTGCAGGCGAGCACCTGCGACGCTTCCTGGCAGCCGGTCAGTTGCCCGGGCGCGAGGCCCTCGTCGCGCGACTCACGGACGACGCAACGGACTGATCGGGGGTCCGGTCACTCCCAACGGCCGTACGTGCCGCCGGTCACTCCCACTCGATCGTGGCGGGCGGCTTGGAGCTGATGTCGTAGACGACCCGGTTCACGCCTGCCACTTCGTTCACGATCCGTGACGAGATCTTGCCAAGGACGTCGTAGGGAAGTTTCGCCCAATCGGCCGTCATGCCGTCCTCCGACGTCACGGCCCGGATCGCAACGACGTTCGCGTAGGTCCGCCCGTCACCCATGACTCCGACGCTGCGTACCGGGGTCAGGATCGCGAACGACTGCCAGACGCTTCGATACAGCCCCGCAGCCTTGATCTCGTCGATCACGATCCAGTCAGCGTCCCGAAGCGTGTCCAGCCGCTCGGCCGTGACCTCACCGAGGATCCGGATCGCCAGCCCGGGGCCTGGGAAGGGCTGGCGCTGGACCATGGCGTCCGGCAGGCCCAACTCGGCCCCAACGAGACGGACCTCGTCCTTGAACAGGTAGCGAAGCGGCTCAATGAGCTGGAACCGGAGGTCGGCGGGCAGGCCACCGACGTTGTGGTGCGTCTTGATCTTCTGGGCGGCCTTCGACTCCGAGGTGGCGCTCTCGATAACGTCGGGGTAGAGCGTCCCCTGGGTCAGGAAATCGATCTGACCGAGTTTCGTCGCCTCCTCCTCGAAGACGCGGATGAACTCGTCGCCGATGATCTTTCGCTTCTGCTCCGGATCGATGACGCCGGCCAAGCGGGCCAGGAAGCGCTGTCGCGCGTCGACCATGACGAGGCGCATCCCGAGGTGCTGCTCGAAGGTTGCCCGGAGGAGCTCGGACTCCTTCTTCCGCATCAGCCCGTGGTCCACGTAGATGCAGGTGAGCCGATCCCCGACCGCTCGATGGACCAGGGCGGCGGCCACCGCGGAATCTACGCCGCCGGACAGCGCGCAGATGACCTTGCCGTCAGTCCCCACGGCGCGAGCGTGGTCGTCAACCCGCGTCCGAATGGCGTCCACCGTCGAGTCGATGAAGTTGGCCGGGGTCCACGACGCCTCGGCGCCGGCGATGCCGACGACGAAGTTCCTGAGCACGTCGCGACCGCGGGGCGTATGGGCGACCTCGGGATGGAACTGGATCCCGTAGAGGTTCCGGGATCGGTCCGCCAGTCCCGCATACGGTGTCGATCCCGACTGCGCCGTGGAGGTGAACCCCTCGGGCAGCCGGGTGATGGAGTCGCCATGGCTCATCCAGACGGGCTGCTCCCGATCGATGCCCGCGAACAGGGGATCGTCGGAGGTGATCGTGACGGTCGCTGGCCCGTATTCGCGTTTCGCGGTCGGAAGCACATCCCCGCCAAGCTCCAGGGCCATCAACTGCGCCCCGTAGCAGATCCCGAGGACGGGCAGGCGCCCGCCCCAGATGGCCGGATCCGGCTTCGGTGCGTCGGCGTCGTAGACCGACTTCGGGCCGCCCGACAGGATGATCGCGCTGGCACCCCGACGCTCGATCTCCGCCAGTGGCGTGTCGTGCGGCATGAGCTCCGAGTAGACATTGAGCTCGCGCACACGGCGGGCGATCAGCTGAGCGAACTGGCTCCCGAAATCCAGCACCACCACGGTGCCGTGGTTCGCAGTGGCCGGCCGATCGGCCTCGGCACGCGACGGGCCGGGGGCGTTGAGCGCCGTTTCCAGGTAGGCCTCGACCTCCGCATCGTCCGGGGCGAGCACCCGATGGCCCGCATTTGCTGCCTCGCCGTGGACGGTCTTGCCGCGCTGGATGGCAGGCGACGATTCGGGCTCCTGCTCGGCCAATGACCCCTCCCATGGACGATTGCGACTCAGGTCGACAAGTCTACCGGCGCGTCCCGGTTCGAGATGTCGCTACGATGCGGAGCATGTCAACAACGAGATGGCCGATCCGGCTCGGGTCCAGGTCGCGGCCGTTCCTCGGCCTGATCTTCGGGGCGACCCCCGAAACGGCGTGGGCCGAAGTCGATTCCGAGGGCCTCCGGGCGAGCTTCGGCAAATACCGTTTCCAGGCGCCGCTCGAGAACATCGTGAGCTGGCGAATCGAGGGGCCGTTCCGCTGGATCACGGCGATCGGGATCAGGACGAGCCTGCGGCACAGGGACATGAGCTTTGCCGGGAGCCCGCATGGCGGTGTCCGCATGGACTTCCGCGTCCCGATCCCCTATGGCCCACTCCGCGTTCCGGCGTTCTACGTCGGAGCAGACGATCTCGATGGCTTCGCCGCGGCACTGGCGGCGCTCGGGGTTCCGGGCGAGGACGTGCGTCAGCGCTGAGGCGGCACGCGGTTCGTGCCACATGCGGAACCTAGTCCTTGTTGCGCATCGCCTCGGCAGCCATGTCGAAGTACTGGAGCAGCCGCGCGGCGATGTGCGACGGCGGATCCATCCACACGAGCGCTGCGCGCATGTGGGTAAGCCAGTGGTCGCGAGCTGCCGGGTCGATCGCGAACGGGGCGTGGCGCAGGTACAGGCGCGGCTGACCCC
>JBDTQY010000095.1:0-3306 GCA_039931955.1 Chloroflexota bacterium | reverse complement strand
ATCAACCCGCCGATCCGGAGGATCACGTCTGTGTCCCCCTTGGCCACGCCGTTGTTGATGATCTCGGCGTACAGCTCGGGCAGGTAGAGGTTCGCGAAGGCCTGGGCCATGAGGAGAGCGAGGACGAACACGATCGGCCAGCGATAGGGCGCCAGGTAGGTGCGCAGGATCCCGATCATTCGGCCGACCCCGACTCTGTTGCACGGTTCGGCAGCGCCGCCCGGTGCTCCTCTCGTACCCGGCGAAGGGCCTGCGCCCCGCGCAGGAAGCCGTCAAGTTCATCGTCCGACAGCTCGCCCAGGAGGAGCTCCAGGCGACCCCGTCGCTCCGCAGCGATGCCGTCGATCACGTGCCGCCCGGAATCAGTGAGAGCCACGCGGACGACACGTCGGTCAGCCGGATCACGGTGGCGCTCGATCAGCCCACGTTGCTGCATGCGATCGATGATGCCGGTGGCACTGGCCTGCGACACATCGAGCGATTCGGCGAGCCCGTGCATGGTCGACGGTCCGTCGCTTTCCAGGACCGTCAGGACGTGCAGGTGAACCAGGCTGAGCGGGCCGGCCGACCACTGACGCATATATCGCATGACCCCGGCCGGGGTATGGGAGGTCAACTCGTCGAGCAGCCGGGAGACCAGGTCGGGGCGATCCAAGGTGTGTCGGCGATCCTTTGGGTTGTCTTGATACTAAGGGTTGCATGAAGTATATCCGACAACCCCGCTGAGGCTCGGACCGCCGATCTCCGATCAGGCCGACTGATCCTGCGCCGGCATCTGCGGCGCCGATCCAGGCGTCGCGTGCTGGACCGCACGAGTGAGCATGTCGAGAAGCGGTGCCATCTGGCCCAGCAATGGTCCGCCCTCACCATAAATCGACAGGTTGGTGCCCTGCAGGACCTTCGAGGCCGACGAGTCCTCAGGCGCTCCGGGTCGAGGGCAGCCCGGGCCGGTCAAATGCGACACCTCGGTCTCGCATGGACACCCAGGCGTCGTGGCCGATGACGAGGTGATCGAGAACGTGGATGTCCAGGAGGCGCCCTGCTGCCAGGGCTTCAGCCGTCAGGTGCAGGTCATCCGGGGACGGTGTCGGATCGCCCGACGGGTGGTTGTGGACGAGGATGATGCCGGCGGCGATCAGCCGGACCGCGTCCCGGAACAGTTCCCCGACGCGCACCACGGAGGCGCTCAGGTTCCCCTGGTACGCCGTCACGACTCGCTGGACGACGTTCCTGGTGTTGAGGACGACGATCCGCAGTTCCTCCCGCTCGAGCCGACCCATCTGCAGAACCAGCCGGTCAGCCACGTCCCCCGGCGAACGCACTGCCCAGCTCGCAGTGGGCCAGTCGGCGAGGAGCCGGCGGCCAAGCTCGAAGGCGGCCTGCAGTTGCGCCGCCCTGGCGCTGCCGACCCCGGGAACTGTCTCGAGTTCGTGCCCTGAGGCTCGGGCAAGGCCGGTCAGGCCCTCGAACCGGGCGATGGCATCCTGGGCCACTTCAACCGCTGAGTGGCCGCGCGACCCGGAACCCCAGAGCAGGCCAACGAGTTCCGCCGACGTCAGGCCGCCCGCCCCGCGAAGCGCGAGTCGCTCGCGGGGTCGCTCGTCAGCGGGCATCTCCCGAAGCGTTCGTCCGCGGGCCGGTTCGTGGCTGCGCATCAGCGGGCTCCCCTGGATCCTCCGTCCGAGGAAGGATGTGATGGATGCCCCGGGTCCAGACGACGGAAGCCCGCCGATTCCCCCCGCCATATGGACCCGGGGACGCCTACGACACTAGCCGTGGGCTCTCGTCGGTCGATCAACCGGCCCTGCATCGCATCTCATCGACGCGCCGGGTGCGGGGGCCAGCCGCTCGCGCGCTCAGGTCGCGAAAGCTCGCTCGGCGACGATGAGGAGGATCGCGTTGAAGGTGGCGTGAAGCCCGACGGCTGCCCACAGCGAGCGCCGGCGATCAAACGCCCAGCCGAGAACGAGCGCGACCGGCAAGCGTCCCGCGGCGGCGACGATAGCCACGGCAAGTGCCGCTCCGAAGTTCTCGCCCGTCTGATCGATGGCGTGGATCAGGGCGAAGAGCAACGCCGATCGGACGATGGCCGACGCGGGTCCGGCCATTCGGCGCCACGCGGTCAGGACGAAGCCGCGGAAGAAGAGCTCCTCGTAGAACGGCGCGAGAATGGCACCGCTGACGAGGTTCAGGAGCAGCCCCGCCGATGAGCCAGAGGGCGGCAGGGGCGAAGTTGGCTGCTGCCCCAGCACCTGCACCAGGCCGACGACCAGAAGGCCGGTGGCCACCACGACGGGCGCAGCGAGCAGCGCACCCCAGGTGAAGTCGCGGAAGGCGGCTCGGTTCGGGCGGGTCAGCCCCATCTCGGCCCAGGTGAGCGCCTCCGACCCGACGACCATGACCCGCAAGAGGCCGATGACGACGACGGCCTGGATCACGATCCCGACGAGGGTCAGGGCCGGCCCGTCAATTTCGATCCCCAGGATCTGGAGCGGGGCAAGCACCACGACCGCCGCCAGGTACCAGCCAGCCACGACCGCCCCGAACGTCAGGATCGGCGAAGGGCCAGCGTACGCGGCACCGGCCGCTCGGCGTTCGATGGCCTGCGATCCGCCGAGAAGAATGAGCGCCACGAGCACGCCAGCGGCGCCGCCCACGAAGAGGACGATTCCCGCCAGATGGGGTCCGGCCGTGAGCCCGATGAGACCCGCGCCGGCGGCCACCACGAGGAGGATCCAGCCCACCACGAACAGACCGGGGGCGGCACGGCCATCGATCGTGAACTTGAAGAGGCTGACCGGCGTATTGGAGGCTTCAGCCTGATCGACAGGTGAGGTCTCCTCGGGCGCCGGCAGGACCGCATCGGGCGGAGGCCCGTCGGACGATGCCGTCGGACCTGCTGGTGAGTCGGTCAAGACTCGGCTAGCGGGTCACTGGGACGGGTCCTGGAAGCACGCGCTGCGGCACGCGTTGCCGCGCTGCGCGGTACGGATCGGACGGCCGCGGGAATCTCTCCGGCCTGCAGCGCCTCGCGCGGCGGGGCCGAAACCCTCGGGATGGTCGTGGAAACGATCTCGGGGCGCTCGAAATCGCGTCCGCACCAGGCGCACAGCGACCAGTCCAGGCCCACGAGCTTCGAGCAGTTGGGGCAGACCCGATTGAGCCGCGTCCGGCAGGTGGGACAGATGATCCAGTCGTTGTGAACGGTCCGGTCGCAGGTCGGGCAATGGTGGACTGCCTCGATTTCGGCGAGCATCGCCTCCTCGGCCAGGTTGCGCTCGTAGATCTCGCCGATCCGCTCCTGGG
>JBDTQY010000094.1:0-4591 GCA_039931955.1 Chloroflexota bacterium | reverse complement strand
AGCCGGGCGACGATCCGCTCGGCAAGGGCCTCATCGGCGGCGGCCACGACGGCCGATGCCGGGAGGCCGCGGGCAATCTCGAGGGCCAGGTTCGGGCCCGACAGGGCTGCCACGCGACCGGGCTCGATCCCGGCTGCGTCGGCGATGACCTGGGTCATGCGAAGGAGCGTGCCGTGCTCGATGCCCTTGACGACGGACAGGATGTCCGCCGCTGCGAGAATGTGCGAGGCGATCCGGCCGATGACCTCGCGAAGGTGGGTTGAGGGTACGGCCACGATGACGAGTTCAGCCTCCTCCAGGATTGCTGGATCGGCGGTGGCGAACACCGAAGCCGGGAGATCGATCCCCGGCAGGCGCCGCTCGTTGCGTCGTTCAGCGGTGATCCTGGCCGCTGTCTCAGCGGATTGACAGAGCAGGGCCACCGGCTCGGAGCGCGCCACGAGCAGGGCCAGCGTCGTTCCCCACGCACCGCTTCCGACAACAACGACCCGGGGCTTGGTCATCGCTCGCTCCGTCAGGCCCGGTGGCTCACTGATCCGACCGAGACGCAGCACGCGGCGGCTTCGGACTCGCCTTGGGACCCGCCTTGGGACCCGCCTTCGGGCGCGGTGCGGGCGTCGCGATGGGAGCGCGGCCCGTACGTTTCCTGGATGCTCGCTCGATCTTGACGGCGGCGCGCTCTCGGAAGACGAGCCGAATCGGCGTCCCCAGGAACCCGAAGGTGTCGCGCAGGCGGTTTTCCAGGTAGCGCTGGTAGCTGAAGTGGACCGAGGCAGCCTCGCGGGCAAAGAAGACGAACGTCGGCGGCGCCACCCCGGCCTGCGTCCCGTAGAAGATCTTGGGGCGCTTGCCCTTGACCATCGGCGGCTCCTGACGCTCCGTCGCCGCCATCAGGAGCCGGTTGAACTCCCCAGTACCGACGCGTCGACGACGCTCGGCCCAGACGTCCACGGCCATTTCCAGGACCCGGTTAACGCGCTGGCCCGTCAGGGCAGAGATGCTGACAACCGGCGCAAAGTCCAGGAACGGCGCCTCGTGATGGATCCACTCGACATAGCGATCGAAGGTCGCGCCCGTCTTGTCCTCGACCGCGTCCCATTTGTTGACGGCCACGACGAGACCCTTGCCCTCCTCCACGACGTAGCCCGCGATGTGCGCGTCCTGGGCTGTCAGTCCATCCACGCCGTCGATGAGCAGGACGGCGACGTCGCAACGGGAGATCGCTTTGAGACTCCTCAGAGTGGAATACCGGTCCGCCGCAGCACTCGCGGCGACCTTGCCGCGCTTGCGGATACCGGCCGTGTCGATCAGGACGACCTGCGTCCGACCCCACTCGATTTTCGTATCGATGGCATCGCGCGTGGTGCCCGGGATGTCGCTGACGATCGTCCGCTCCTCGCCGAGGAGCGAGTTGAGGAGGCTGGACTTGCCGACGTTCGGGCGCCCGACGAACGCGATCGCGGGCGGCGCATGGTCACTCGAGGCTGCCAGCTCGGCGTCCCAGCGGGCCGATTCCTTGCTCTCGCCGGCCAGAGCCTCCGCGTCGGCATCGTCATCCGCGTCGGGATCCTCGGCACCCTCGCCCACGATGTAGGGCTCCAGGCTGCCGCTCGCAACTTGATCGGCAAAGGCCTCCGCCTCGACGCCCCTGGCCTTGCGTGCCAGCTCGGCGTCCGATTCGGGAGGCAACGCCAGGATGATCTCGTCGAGCAGATCCGCGACGCCACGGCCGTGGTTCGCAGCAATCGGGAAGGTGTTGTCCCAGCCCAGTGACCAGAACTCGGCGGCATCGAGTTCGCGCTTCTCGTTGTCCGCCTTGTTGACCGCCAGGAACAGCGGCGCCGAGGACGAGCGCAGCAGTTCAGAAGCCTCCTGGTCGGCGGGGGTCACGCCGCTGATGGCGTCGACCACGAAGACGATGACATCCGCCTCGGCGATGGCCAGTCGGGCCTGGACCTGGACCTTGGCCTCGATGGCGTCGTCCGTATTGGTCTCCAGGCCGCCGGTATCCACCACGATGAAGCGTCGTCCGTTCCACTCCGAGTCGCCATACATGCGGTCGCGGGTGGTCCGTGCCCGATCCTCGACGATCGCCGCCCGGTCGCCGATGATTCGATTGAACAGGGTGCTCTTGCCAACGTTGGGCCGACCCACGATGGCCACGACCGGGAGCATGCCACCCATTCCTGCCATGTCAGGTCCGGGCCGCGGATGTCGGCAGGGACGTGGTGCGGCCGGCGGGATGAGCTGCGGCGGCGAACGCCGCGTCGGCGAGCGCATCGGCATCCGCCTGTGTCTCGGGCGTCCCGGCAATGGCCAGGATCCGCTGGGCAACCAGGTGGAGGTCCTCGATAGGGGTGGACGTCCCGCCGGTGACGCCGACCACGCGGCTCCCCTCAAATGCCGTCGGATCCTCGAGGTCGCGGACCGATTCGACCTGGATCGCGGGCGTCCCGGCGATCCCGCAGAGGCGGGTCAGCTCCTTCGTGTTCGCTGACGACCGGCCGCCAACGACAACCATGAGGTCCACCTCCCGCGCCGCTTCCAGCGTGTCCTGCTGGCGACGGATGGTGACCGGGCAGACCGTGTTGACGATCTTCAGCTCGTGACTGCGGCCGACCATGAACGCGGCGAGTTTCTCGAACTTCCACGGTGGCTGTGTGCTCTGTGAGATCAGCGCCATCCGCTTCCGGGCCGGGATCTTGCCCCAGTCCTCCTCCTCGTCCACGACGATGGCATCCGGAGCAAAGCCGAGCAGTCCGACGACCTCCGGGTGCTTCGGCGTGCCGAGGAGGACGATGGTGTAGCCCTCCTCGACGAGCCGCGTCAGCTCGCGCTGCTCCTGAATCACCCACGTGCAGGTGCCGTCGATCACCTCGAGCCCGCGTTCCGACGCACGGTCCATGACCTCAGGCCTGACGCCGTGCGCCCTGATCACGACCGCGGCGCCCTCCGTCACGTCGTCGAGCGTATCCACGGTCCGGATGCCCAATGACTGCAGATCGCGGACCACACCCTCGTTGTGGACGACCTGTCCCAGGGTGTGCGTGAGCTTGCCTTCAGCGCTCGACTCCTTGGCCTTGTCGATGGCCTCGCGAACGCCATAGCAGAAGCCCGTGCGCTTCGCGATGCGGATCTCGGTGACGGTTCCCATACCGGTTGATTATCGCACGGGACCCGCCGAATCCCGGTCAGTCCGGGTTGGCGGCCCCGTAGACCCCGCGCTGTCGCTCCGGAAGGAGATCGGCGATTCGCCGCATGATCAGGTCCGTCCCGGCGGCGTTTGAACGCCGGCGCGAGGCACTTCCGCCGGCCGCCGCGCCATCTCCACTGGGCGTCTGTTCGGCTGCCGCGCCATCCGATTCCGCCAGCGCCTCGGCGAGGCGGAAAGGACGGCCGATCCGGATCGTGACCCGCGGCGTCCGTACCGGGAGTTTCTTGCCCCGGGGCCAGAGACGGTCGCTGTCGCCGAGCCCGATCGGCACGATCAGTGCCCCGGACCGGGCAGCCAGGACCGTCACGCCGTCCTTGGCAAGCTGGAGTCTTCCATCCGGACTTCGGGTTCCCTCGGGGAAGACGGCAAGCACGTGTCCGGCGCCGAGGATCCGCAGGGCTGTCTTGAAGGCCTCCACGTCCGCGGCCCCGCGATCCACGGGGTGGATACCCCCGTGACGACCGAGCCACGAGAGAACGGGCCACTCGAAGACCTCGCGCTTGCCCATCCAATTGACAGGCCGGCCGATCCGGCCATTGAGAAAGCCCCCAACGAGGACCGGGTCGGCGTTGGACACGTGGTTGGCTACGATCAGGACGGCTCCCTGCCGCGGGATCGCGTCGATATCCCCCTCGATGGAAACATGCGTGAAGAACCGAGCCGCCACACGCATCAGGAACGAGACCGACCGAATGATGAACGTGATCCGGGTCGCGATGGGCGTCGGGCCCGCGGACGGCCGCCGTGGCGGGCGAGCCGGCTTTGGCGGGGCCGCCGCTGATCCGCTCGATGGTCCGTCGTCTTCGATTGCCGCTCGGACGAGGGCCACCGTCTGCTCGAAGGCATTGCCGTCGGTCTCGATCACGATCGCGTCGGCCGCTCGCTTGAGGGGCGCCACGGGACGGGAGGCGTCGTGTTGATCCCGTGAGCGCAGGTCATCCAGGATCCTTGCGGCTTCCGGGCTGTCGGCCGCCAGGCCACGCTCGTCAGCCCGCCGCCGTGCACGCTCCTCGACCGACGCGTTGAGGTAGATCTTCCGGTCAGCATCGGGCAGGACGACCGTCCCGATGTCGCGCCCCGCCATGACGATCCCACCATCGGATGCGAGGGCCCGCTGGCGGACCAGGAGCGCGCGGCGTAGTTCCGTGACCCCCGCGTATCCCGACACGGTCTGGTCCACGTCGGACGATTGAACGGCCGCAGTCACATCCTCGTCGCCGACCATGACGGTGCCGTAGCTCCCCGAGTCATCGGCCACCAGCCGGATGTCGTCCGCCAGTGCAGCAAGGCGAGCAGGCTCGCCTGTGCCGATCCCCCGCCGACCGGCCTCGAAGGCGACGGCCCGGTAGAACAGGGCGGTGTCGCAGAACCGTAGCC
>JBDTQY010000093.1:0-3037 GCA_039931955.1 Chloroflexota bacterium | reverse complement strand
CGAGCACCGCCAGCCAGGCGCTCGACAGGTGCCCGAACCAGCGGTCCAGGTCCACCGCCGGACGACCGGAGACGATGACGACGGTGGTTCCCCGCTTCCGAGCCAGGGCACCAACGATCTCTCCCACCGCTGCGGTCGGTACCGCGTCAGCCGGGCGAGCCGCGAGCGCGACCAACGTCCCGTCGTAGTCGAGGTAGCAGATGCGTCGTTTGGCAGACCGAAACGCCTTTCGAATGGCGGGGATCTGCGGCTCTCGGACTTCCTCCGTCGCGAGGTCCCGATCGCGAACCGCAGCGCTGAGATCGGCCACGAACCTCTCGGCCCAGGCGAGGGCATTGCCCCGGCGCACGCGCGTGAGCAGCGCCGCCTGACGCTCACGACGCTCGTCCTCCGGCATCATCAACGCCCGCTCGAGCGCGTCCGCCGAGCCGGAGGCGTCGTAGGGGTTGATGCGGATCGCCTCCCCCATTTCGCCGGCGGCTCCCGCAAATTCGCTCAGGAGCAGCACGCCGGCGCGATCCTGCTGGCAGGCCACGTATTCCTTGGCGACGAGGTTCATCCCGTCACGCAATGAGGCGATCCAGGCCACGTCCGCTGCAGCGTAGAGGGCCGCCAGCTCGGATCGCGAGACGGAGCGCCGGAGATAGATGACCGGGTTCCAGGTCGCCGTTCCAAGCTCGCCATTGATCTCACCGACGAGTTCGCTGACCTCACGACGGAGCTCGATGTACCGGGGAATTCGCTCTCGCGAAGGGACGGCCACCTGTAGGAGCGTCACGCGACCACGCCACTCCGGGCGGGTCTTGAGAAAGTGTCGGAACGCTCGCAGGCGTTCCGGGATTCCCTTCGTGTAATCGAGTCGATCGACGGCCAGTACCAGCTGGCGGCCCGTGTGTCGGGCCTCGAGATCCGCGATTCGCTTGGCGACGCCACGGTCCTCCGTGACGAGTCGATCCCACTCGTCGGTCACGATCCCGATCGGGTGCGCCTCCAGGGAGACAATCCGGCCGCCCACCTGGACGCGGTCCATGCGGCTCTCGGTCCCAAGGACCTGGAGGAGGGTGCGGCGGAAGGCCCCGAGGTGTTCATGCGTCTGGAAACCGATGAGGTCGGACCCGAGCAATCCCTTCAGGATCTCGTCCCGCTGCGGGAGGATCCGGAAGACTTCAGGCGGCGGGAACGGGACGTGCAGGAAGAATCCGACCTTGATCCCGGGTCGCGCGGCCCGTAGCAGGCTCGGAACGAGCATGAGCTGGTAGTCGTGGATCCACACCAGGTCGCCTGGCCTCGTCCGCTCCAGGGTTGCCGCGGCGAAGCGCTCGTTGGCGTCGCGGTAGGCATGCCAGGTCTCCTGGTCGAAACTGACAAGCGTCGGAAAGCCGTGGAGGAGCGGCCAGATCGTGTTGTTGCTGTAGCCCTCGTAGAACGCTCGGGTGATCTTGGGCGGGAGGTCGACCGAGACGAACCGGTGCTTCTTCTCCCACGATCGGAGGAGTTCCGCCCGGCCGCTCGGGTCCCCGGATGGTGCGTCGCCTGCCCATCCGAGCCAGAGGCCCTTCGCCTGTTCCATCACCGGCGAGAGGGCCGCCACCAGGCCCCCACTGCTCAGGTCGGCATGCCATTCCGTGCCGGATCGCCTGGTTGTCAGCGGCAGTCGGTTGGAAACGACGAGGAGTCGGTCGGGCACAGGTTCAAGCACTCATGTAGCGATTTCTGTCGGCCAGGCCGGTCAGAGGCCCTTGGGACGAGGCGCCCGGGATGGCCTCTGGGCTCCCCAAACGGCGCTGCTGGGACGTCGGAGTCACCATGGACTCGGCGATGCAACCCACCCGAGCCTATCATCGACCGATGCCCACCGACGTCCCATCCCCCCTTGGCGCGCCGGCCATCCGCCTCACCGAGCTGACAGATTGCGGGGGTTGTGCGGCCAAATTGGGCGCCGATCTCCTGGCTGATGCACTGAGTGGACTCGGGGCGATGACGGCGTCCGCGGACCTCATCGCCGGCCTCAACCCGCCGGACGACGCGGCCGTCTACCGGATCTCGGATGAGCTCGCGATCGTCGGCACGCTCGATTTCTTTCCGCCGCTGGTCGATGACGCGGGTCTGTTCGGGGAGATCGCCGCGGCCAACGCCCTGTCCGATGTCTTCGCCATGGGGGGCCGTGTGCTCTTCGCCCTGTCGATCGCCGCCTTCCCGGAGGATCTGCCCCGCGACACCCTCGCCGCGATCTTCGAGGGCGCCTCGGCCAAGGTCCGGGAGGCCGGTGGAACGTTGGCGGGCGGCCACACAACCAAGGACCCCGAGATTGGTGCCGTCCATCCCGATCGCCTCTTTCGCAAGGGCGGCGCACAGCCCGGCGATGTACTGGTCCTGACCAAGCCGCTCGGGACCGGTCTGCTGGTCTCCGGCCGACGCCAGGGCCGCACGACCGACGCGCAGCTCGATACAGCGACGGCCCAGATGGCGGCGCTCAATCGCGCGGCGTCTGAGGTCTTCGCGGCCCACGGCATCCGCGGGGCCACGGATATCACCGGCTTCGGATTGCTTGGGCACGGTCTGGAAATGGCGCAGGCATCCGGCGCGAGCCTTGTCTTCGAGGCCGCCGCGCTGCCGGCCCTCGATGGCGCGCTGGACCTGGCCCGAGCTGGTGTCGAAACCGGAGGGGCGGCGCACAACCGTCGCCACGTTCTGCCCCACCTGGCGGTTTCAGAGGGCGTTCCTGAGGAGCTGGTGACGCTTGCCCACGATCCCCAGACATCCGGTGGTCTGCTCGCAGCGGTGGCCCCAGCGTCGCTGGCCGGGCTCGAGGCGGCGCTTGACGGACGCGGCGTCACGCACTGGCGCATCGGCCGGGTCGAGGATCGGGCGGGAGGACACCCTTCTGTGGCCCTGACCACCTGACAACGGGCCGGGGCAACCCACCCGCACGTGGCCCGTCAGCCCGGCGTGGGTGCCCCCGGGAGCGTGACCGTCACGCGGGCGCCGGTTGGCGCGAGATTCTCGGCCACGGCCCGGCCGCCGTGGGCGTGTGCGA
>JBDTQY010000092.1:0-4930 GCA_039931955.1 Chloroflexota bacterium | reverse complement strand
GGGATCCGTCTGACCTCACGGAAGGTGGCGAGATCGATGATGGACAAGTCGCGGCCGGCCCAGTTGGCGACGATCAGCCACCGCTCGTCAGGGCTGGCAGCGAGGAATTTCGGCACGCTGCCCACCTTTGCCGCCGCGTTGATCTTGCCGGAACCGACGTCGATCCTGTAGACGAAACTCTCGTCGATCTTGTCGGCCGGCGTCCCGAGATCCCAGCCCGGTTTCGGAAAGCCTGGACCGTACATCGAGTAGTTGCTCACGTACGCCGTGCTGCCGTCCGGCGAGAAGGCGGCTTCCACCGGCGCGCCCCGCACCAGGTCCGGGTAGTCGGGCCAGCCGAGATCGGAAAGATTGACGCGGTCGCTGATGGTCCGGATGAGCTGACCCGAGGTGTCATAGACCGTGACCGAGTGCCGGTACATCATGTTTTGAGCCACCAGCAGGCCTGTACCGGACGCGACGACTGACTTCGGCCGGATGTTTCCCCAGATCGTCCGGACGAAATGGAGCTTCGTCTCGTCGGAGCGCGGTCCGGGCGGCGTGAGGACTGGGGTCGGAGCCGGCGGCGTAGTCGGAGGGACGGGTCCGCTCGAGTGGGCGGGTGTGGCGTTTTGGGACGGCCCATGCGCTTCGGGCCCCGGGCTCGAGCCGGGCGAACCCGTCAATGGGCTCGCATCGGCCATCGCCGGGGTCGGGTTCGGATCCCCGACGGCCAGAGCCTCGAGCGCGACCGGCGTCGAGGTGACTGCCAGGGCTGCGACCAGGATCAAGGCATCGAGTCCTCGCCGACGGCCGGCCACGTTCAGCCTTGTCCGGAAGCGGCCGCCCGGACCGTCCCGTGTGCCTCGACATGCGACGATGTCCCCAACACGCAGTCCGAGGAGTTCATGGCAACGATCTTGGGGCGTCTGTCAATCGATGTCGGGAGCGGTCGGTACCTGGCGACGCACGGGCTGCGGCGACCCAGCGGGGCTGCCCGATGACTGGATCCCTGCACGACCGCCTGTCCATCGCCCCGGAGGTTGACCAGGCGCTGGCCACGGGGCGACCCGTCGTGGCGCTCGAATCGACCCTCATCAGCCACGGATTGCCGTACCCACAGAACGTCGAGGTTGCCCGGGCATCCGAGGCCGCCGTGCGTGAGTCGGGAGCCGTTCCCGCCACCGTTGCCATCCGCTCGGGACGTCTGCTCGTTGGACTCGATGACGATGCCCTCGAGGAACTGGCGACCTCGCCATCCGGTTCCGTGCTCAAGGCCGCGCGGCCGAGCCTGTCAGCGGCGCTGGCCCGGGACGGATGGTCGGCCACGACGGTCTCGGCCACGATGATCGCCGCACAACAGGCGGGCATCCGCGTCTTCGCGACGGGGGGTATCGGCGGTGTCCATCGTGGCGCGCTGGGAGGGCCGGATGCCGTGCACCCCCCAACCCTTGACATCTCGTCCGACCTCGAAGAGCTGGCCAGGACGCCGATGGTCATCGTCTGTGCCGGCCCGAAGGCCATTCTCGACGTGCCGGCCACGATCGAGTATCTCGAGACTCGCGGCGTGCCCGTCGTCGCGGTGGGCCAGGAGGATCTCCCCGGCTTCACAGCGCGATCAGCCGGGATCCGTGCCCCCTGGAGCGTGCCCGACGTCGCGGCCGCAGCAGCGCTGGCTCGCGTTCACCTCGGGCTCGGACTGAGCAACTCCATCGTGATCTGTGTTCCCGTGTCCGCCGCTGTCGCGCTCCCGGACGACATCGCTCGCGCCGTGGCCGAGAGGGCCGCGCGCGAAGCGGACGAGGCCGGGGTGCATGGACCGGCGCTCACGCCGTGGCTGCTGGCCCGGATCGCCGAGATCACCGACGGCGCCTCGGTTCGCGCCAACACGGCGCTCATCGTCAACGATGCCCGTGTCGCCGGTCAGATTGCGGCGATCCTCGCCGCTCCGCACGGACCAGCCTGACGCCGATGGGTCCGGACATCATCTTTCTCGGCAACCTGGTCGTGGTGGCCGGGGTCATGGTCGTCCTGTGGGTCGTGTCGCTCGTCGTCCATGACGCCTCGATCGTGGATCTGTTCTGGGGCCTCGCGTTCGTGGTGATTGTCTGGGCGCAATACATCCCGGCGTTTATGTGGGCCGGGCCTGCCTGCCTGCCTGAGCAATGCGAAACGCCCTATCCACCCGCCGCAGCCCTGCTGGTCCCGATTCTTGTCACGATCTGGGGCGTTCGCCTGTCCGCCTACCTGGCCTGGCGAAATCTTGGCAAGGGCGAGGACTATCGCTACGTGCGCATGCGCGAGCGAGCCGGCCCCCGGTTCCCGCTCATCAGTCTGTTCTCGGTGTTCCTGTTGCAGGCATTCCTGGCCTGGGTGGTCTCGCTGCCGGCGCAGGCCGCCACGACGGTCGACATCGAAGCGACGTCACCCCTCGTCATCGCCGGCATCGCTCTATGGGCGGTCGGCCTCTTTTTCGAGACCGTCGGGGATCTCCAGCTTGCCCGCTTCAAGCGCGATCCGGCGAGCAAGGGTCAGGTCCTGGACCGCGGACTCTGGCGCTACACGCGTCATCCCAACTACTTCGGCGATTTCTGCGTCTGGTGGGGGATCTTCCTCATCGCGGCATCAACTGGCGCGTGGTGGACCGTCATCGGGCCGATCGTGATGTCCCTCCTCCTCATCCGCGTCTCGGGCGCTGGCCTCCTGGAGTCGACGATCGGCGAGCGACGGCCCGGCTACGCCGAGTACATCCGACGCACGTCGGCCTTCTTTCCGAGACCACCCAGCGACTGAGCCGCAGCACCGCGCGCCTTGCCCGTGCCCCGGGGCGGGGCTACACTCGGCGCAGTTGGCGCCCACTGACGAGCGACCCGAACGCCGAGGCACCTCGGCTCGACGGACCGGTCCGTGCGGCTCCTGTTGATGTGTCGCGAGCAGTCGTTCGTCCCAGGGAGACGCCATGCGGATCTATGACGGCAGCCCTCGCCAGGACTTCGAAGAAGTTCTGCGGTCCATTGGCGCGTACCTTGACCGGCGGAATGTCCGCGATATCCTGCTCATGGAAGTTCCGGACGGATTCATCGTCCAGGGCCTGGGCATCGCCGGGGCATCTACGGGTGCGTGGTCGGAGTCGATGGGGCAGGTCGTCAACGAGACCATGACCTTCGAGGACGATGACATCGCCGCCTTCATGGAAGAAGCGGCCGCGCGCCGAGGCACTGGCGCGCAGCCCGAACTCCCACCACCGGGTCGCTACGAGCACATGCTCCGCGTGATCGGCCACTACCTGGACGAACAGAAGCCGAAGGACATCTTCTTTTTCGAGATCGACGGGTCCTTCGTGGTCCGGATGCACCAGTCGGGCCAGTCAGGTTCCCAGCACTCGCTCGCCGAGTTCACCCACGACGATCTCGAGGCGCTCATCTCCAAGGGGCCAACCTTCCGGGTCCCCGCCCAATCGGTCGCCTCACCGGATGCGGCCGCGAACTGATCTCGGAGCACAGGAGGTATATTGCACATGCGTGCACTCAAGACCGTCGCCGTCGCCCTTGGGGTCACCCTTGGCGCCATGGTTGTCATTCCGCTTGTCGTCCTTGCTGGGCTGTTCGTCTGGCTGAAGCTGACCGAAGAGGGCGACGAGGAGTCGCTCGAACTCGATCAGGAAGGCGCCTGATCGAGCCCCGCCAGCCACTCACCGCGAGCGAAACGCCCGCCGGACCACCGGCGGGCGTTGGCATGTCCACGCCAGCGTCGTCCTGCCGGGCGCGGCGCCGGGCGAGGCACCAGGCGAGGCACCAGGCCGCGCCTCCGCCGATCCCGGATCCAGGTGGCCTGCGCGGACATCGAGCTGCCGAGATCGGGGTCCTGCTCGTGGTCGTCGCCTGGGCGGCGAACTTCATCGTGGTCAAGGCGGCAAACCGCGAGATCCCGCCGATCGCCTTCGCCTACCTGCGGTTCACCCTGGCGGCCGTCCTGCTGCTCGCAGTCCTTCGCTGGCGCGAGGGATCCATCCGGATGCCCTTGCGCGATGCCATGCCGATCATGGGGCTCGGGGCCATCGGGTTCGGCCTGTACCAGATCCTCTGGCCGACGGCCCTCCAGACGATCCCGGCTGGCGACTCGGCGTTCCTCATCGCATCGACACCGGTGTTCACCGCTCTGTTCGCTTCCATCGCCGGCTCGGACACGCTGACACGACGAAAGATCGCCGGAGCCTTGATCTCGTTTGTGGGCGTTGGCATCGTGGTCGCGGGCGGACCGGGCCTCGTGCTGGGCACGTCGCTGGTGGGTGATGGGCTCACGCTCCTGGCCGCGATTTGCTGGGCCGTTTACACGGCTTGGGGCGCCCCCGTCCTGGCGAGGCACTCGCCGCTTCGGACCACCACCCTTGCCATGGTCGGTGGCAGCCTGACCCTCGCGCCAATCGGCCTCATCCAGGCCGCCGGCACCGATTGGGGCGCCGTGTCAGTTGGCGCATGGGCGGGCTTCGCCTACTCGGCGCTCATCCCGGCCGGCATCGCCAATGTCGTCGTCTTCAACGCCATCAAGCTCCTCGGCCCGACCCGCATCACCGGGCTGCAATTCCTGGTGCCGTTCGTCGCAGTGATCCTCGGGGCGATGTTCCTCAACGAGGCAATCCAGCCGGCCCAGATCGCCGGCGGCGCTGTGATCATCGTCGGCGTCGCCATCGCTCGTGCATTGCGGGTCCCCGGCGTGCGTGGGCGTTTCACGATCCGCGGCCTCACATGATCCGGCTGAGGCGGGCGCTGCCCTGAGTGGCCGGCCACTTCCCGGAGGCGTGGCCGGCCACTGGCCCAGACCCGCCGGCCACTGGCCCAGACCCGCCGGCCACTGGCCCAGACCCGCCGGATACTCCCGCGGCGGGTGGTAGTTGTTATCCACGTGACATGACGAACCCGACCTCGTCCGACTCGAGCTCGCTCACGCTCGA
>JBDTQY010000091.1:0-14844 GCA_039931955.1 Chloroflexota bacterium | reverse complement strand
AGCATGCCAAGTTCCCTATGATAAGGAGACTCTGGACGAGTTTCGCGCGAAGCACGCCTGAGGGGGGTCGGAGTCGAGCCCAGACGCGCTCGTCCGCGCTGGTCCGGCCTTCGCGTCGCCGAGCAAGGGCTTCAGTGCTCCAGGAGCACCCGCAGCGCTGTCATTCCGCGCCAGACGTCCTCGAATGAGGTCGTAAGCGGTGACAGGCCAAGGCGGATGGCATTTGGCGCCCGGAAGTCGGGAATGACCCCCGAGGAGATCAGTTCCCGGGTCAGTTGACGTGCCTGGGGATGAAGGATGGACACGTGATTGCCGCGCCGCTCCGGGTCGCGAGGTGAGCCGAGCGTGCAGCCGCGAGGAGCCAGCCAGGCGTCGAGCAGGGCCACAGCGTAGGCGGTGAGCGCCACGCCCTTGCTCCGAATCCGACCAATTCCTGCTTCGGCCGACAGTGCAATGCCAGCTTCAGCCGCGGCGAGGCCAAGCATTCCTGGCGTCCCGACCAGCCAGCCGGCGATTCCCTCGCGCGCCACAAACCGCGGTCCCATCTCGAACTGATCGGCCTGGGCGAACCAGCCCTGGATCGGCGGGCGGAGCTTGCCCTGGAGCTCCTTCCGGACGAACAGATAGCCCGGCGCCCCGGGGCCTCCATTGAGGTATTTGTACGTGCAGCCCACGGCGAGATCCGCACCGGCGACGGTCAGATCGACCGGCACACCACCGCCACTGTGCGAGAGGTCCCAGATCACCATCGCCCCGACTTCGCGAGCTCGGGCCGTGATCGCCGGAAGGTCGGCGATCGCGGCCGACCGGTAGTTCACGTGCGAGAGCACAAGGAGCGCGAGGTCCTCGTCGAGGACGCTCTCCATGTCTCCAACGGCAACACCCTCGATGGCGTCCTCATCGATCCACCGGATCTCGAGGTCGCGCGCCGCCGCCAGGCCCTCGATCACGTAGCGGTCGGTCGGGAAGTCGTTTCGGCTCACCGCGACGGCCCGACGACTGGGCCGCGCGTCGAGTACCGCCGACGCGACGCGGAACAGGTTGACGGTCGTCGAATCCGTGACCGCCACCTCGTCTGGGCCCGCCCCGATCAGGGGCGCCAGAAGGTCGCCGACGCGGAGCGGCGCGTCCAGCCAGTGATCCCAGCTCCGGATCAGGTCGCCGGCCCATTCGGCCGACGCCGTCCGCGTCACGGCATCGATCGCCGCCGTAGGCGGTCGACCGAGCGAATTTCCGTCGAGGTACACGACTTCCGGATCCGGGATGAAGAATCGGCCGCGAAACGGCGCGAGCGGATCGACCGAATCGAGGGCCCGAGCGTAGGCGAGGTCTGTCGCCAAGAGCCCCGGGTCGGCATCCGCCGGCCGGGTCGTCCGGGTGGTGGGAATATCCATATCCATGGCGTCCGCAAGTGTAGCCACCGCCACGGCTCGGGGATGGCAACCCGGCCTCGTGCTACGCTCGCGGCCATGACAGGAGCCATCGCGTGACCAGCATCATTGATGCCCCGAACTACCTCTTCACCTCGGAGTCCGTGACCGAAGGTCACCCGGACAAGATGTGCGACCAGATCAGCGACGCGATCCTGGACGCGATCATTGCCGACGACCCCGACGCCCGCGTCGCCTGCGAGACCGTCACCACGACGGGCCTCGTGATTGTGCTCGGTGAGATCACGACGTCCACCTACATCGACTTCCAGGCCGTCGTGCGCGAGACCGTCCGCGACATCGGCTATACGCGCTCCGACTATGGGTTCGACTACGAGACCTGCGGAACGATGGTCTCGGTCAAGGAGCAATCCCCGGATATTCGCCGCGGCGTTGATGCCGCCCTCGAGGTTCGCGGCGAGCGCGTTGCAGTCGGGGAGCTCGGCGCAGGCGACCAGGGGATGATGTTCGGGTATGCCTGCCGCGAGACGCCCGAGCTGATGCCCCTGCCGATCGCCCTCGCCCATCGCATGGCGCGACGGCTGGCGGAGGCCCGCAAGTCGGGGCAGCTCCCGTATCTTCGTCCGGACGGCAAGACGCAGGTGACGGTCGAGTACGACCGAGGGACACCGGTGCGCGTCCGGACCGTGGTGCTGTCGGCGCAGCACGATGCCGATGTCAACGCCAACCGTATGCGGGACGAACTCATCGACTCGGTGATCAAGCCCACTATCCCGGCCGAACTGCGGGTGGTCGATCCGGTCATGCATGTCAACCCGACCGGTCGCTTCGTGCTCGGTGGGCCAATGGGAGACGCGGGGTTGACCGGCCGCAAGATCATCGTCGACACCTACGGCGGGATGGCGAGACACGGCGGCGGCGCGTTCTCGGGCAAGGACCCGACCAAGGTGGACCGCTCCGGCGCCTACGCAGCCCGTTGGGTGGCCAAGAACGTCGTTGCCGCGGGCCTGGCGGATCGCTTCGAGATAGAAGTCGCCTACGGCATCGGGATCGCCCACCCGCTCTCGGTCTCGATCGAGTCGTTCGGGACCAACCACGTTCCGGATTCGGAGATCGAGGCGATGGTCGAGCGCCACTTCGACCTCCGACCGGCGTCGATCATCGCCGCCCTTGACCTGCGCCGCCCGATCTATCGACAGACCGCAGCGTACGGCCACTTCGGTCGCCTGGATCTGGATCTGCCCTGGGAGCGGACCGACAAGGCGGCCCTGCTCGCCTCCGAAGCCGGCCTGCCCGAACCTGATCTCAGCCTCGTCGGCTAGACGACTGCCTGTCAGTCGCCAGGCTGCCTGCGGACGCCACCTCGCCGGGGTCGGAGGCCCCTTCGCGTCGCGATCCGTTCACATCGGCCCTTTTCAGCCCGGCTGCGTTCGCTAGGATGGCGTCGATGTATGCGGTCATTCTGGCCGGTGGTGGGGGCACTCGCCTCTGGCCTCTCAGTCGCCCCGAAACACCGAAGCCGTTCCTACCCCTGCTCGGCGACGCCTCGCTCCTGCAGCGGACGGTGGCCCGGATCGTCGGCCACCCCGAACTGCCAATTGGGATCGGCGATGTCACGATCGTCACCGACCGGCGGTACGCGACCCTCGTCCGGACGCAGTGCCCCGGGGTCCGGATCATCGCTGAGCCGTTGGGCCGCAACACGGCGGCGGCGATTGCCCTCGCGACCGTGCTCGTTGAGCGCGCCGAAGACGACGTCATGGTGGTCCTGCCGGCAGACCACACGATCGAGCGAGAACGTGTCTTTCGCGGCGTCATTGCGGGTGCCGCTGGACTCGCCACCGGCGCGCTCGGTGTCGGCGCACCACTCGTCACGCTGGGGATTCGGGTGGATCGACCGGCAACGGAATACGGGTATCTGCTGCCGGTCGAGGACGCGACCGAGGAGATCGCCGGGCTCCACGCCGCACCACTTCGCGCCTTCGAGGAAAAGCCGGGCCGGGAGCGTGCACTGGCCCTCGGCGAAATGCCGGGCGCCGCCTGGAATGCCGGCATCTTTGCCTGGCAGCGATCCGCGATCCGCGATGCCCTCGAGCGATACACGGGTCTCGTCACCCTCCTCGAGCCCGTGGCCCGCAGCGAGAGCGGGCTCCTGGCGGCCTACGATCACCTCCGGCCGATCTCCATCGACCGCGCGGTCATGGAGCGTGCGGCCAGCGACCATAGCGTGGTGATGGCGGCAATGGACGCCGGATGGAGTGACCTCGGCAGTTGGAGCGTTCTCCTCGGCGCCATCGGCGCGCGCGGCATCGGCACCGTGATCCAGCCGAACGAGTCAGCGGACGCCGGGCCGGGCGATCTCGTCGTCGAGCGCGTTGACGGGCGCCTGGCCGTCATGTCGGGCCCCCGGGGTATCCTCGCCACTACACCCGTTGCGCTCCTTCGCGATGCGGCCCCGGATCGCGCGGCCGTGGAGGCGCTCGTTGAACGCGTGAACCACTGGGAGGACCCCTCGTGACCGACGCCCCGCCCGCGACCCGGATCGTGTTCGGCACGGACGGCTGGCGCGCCCGCATCGCCGAGGACTTCACGTTCGATGCCGTCCGCCGCTGCGCCGACGGCGTGGCGAGGTACGTGGTCGAGCGTGGGGAGCAGGCGAAAGGCGTCGTCGTTGCCTACGACCGACGATTCGCATCGGAGCACTTCGCCATCGCCACCTCGGAGGTTCTCCTCGCCAACGACATTCCGGTGGCCTTCTCCGCGACGGCCGTTCCGACCCAGATGAGTTCGTACGAAGTGGTTGAGCGGGGTGCCTCAGCGGGGATCGTGATCACGGCCAGCCACAATCCCTGGACCGACAACGGCTTCAAGGTCAAGTCGCCGACCGGGTCCGCCGCCGGCCCGGAGATGCTCCAGGTGATCGAGGCCGGGATCGCCGCTAACGGGAATCTTGCCCTGCCGCGTCGTCCGATCGCGGATGCGGAGGCGGCCGGCCTGTTCGAGCGCTTCGATCCGTTCGAGGGTTACGAGCGCTACGTTCGGAGGACGCTGGACCTCGATGCCCTCAAAGCGGCCGATGCCAGCATCCTCGTCGAGCCAATGTGGGGCGCCGGGGCGGGCTGGATCAGCCGACTGCTCGCCGGCGGTCGGATCCGCGTCACCGAGATCCACCAGGAGCGGAATCCTTACTTCGGCGGGGTTAATCCAGAGCCGATCCGGCCGAACGTGGATGAGGCGCTGGCGATGCTGGCCGGGGGCGGCTTCGACGTCGGCCTCCTCCTCGACGGTGATGCCGATCGAGCCGGGGCAGCGGATGAACGCGGCACGTTCATCCATCAGCTGGAGGTGACCGGCCTGCTCATGTACTACCTCGCCGAGTACCGCGGTTTGCGAGAGCCCGTGGCCATCTCGGTCAACAACACCTCCATGGCCGGACGCCTCGGAGCCCATTACGGGATCGAGGTTCACGAGACGCCCGTAGGCTTCAAGTACATCGGACCCAAGATGATCGAGACGGGCGCGATGATGGGGGCCGAGGAAAGCGGTGGCTTCGGCTTCGGCATGCACCTTCCGGAGCGGGACGGGATCTATGCCGACCTCATGCTCCTGGACCTGTTCCTCCAGGAACGGACCCGCGGGCGAAAGACCGTGTCGGAGGCGCTGGCCGCATTCCACGAACTCGCCGGGCCGTCCTTCTATCGGCGAATCGACGTCCATTTCGAGCGCGCCGAGTACGACAGCGTCAAGCGGCACGTCCTGGTTGGCCTCCGCGATACGCCGCCGGCCGAGCTGGCCGGCCAGGCCGTCACGAGCTCCCAGGTGCTGTCTACCAACGATGGCTTCAAGTTCTTCGTCGCCGACGGCAGCTGGCTCCTGGTGCGGGCTTCGGGAACGGAGCCGCTCATCCGGATCTACACGGAGTCGACCTCGGCGGATCTGCGCGAGGCGATGCTGGCGTCCGGCGAACAGCTGGTCCGAGGCAGCTGATGGCGCCCGCTTCAGACCCGACGCCGGGCGAGGACACGCGCCGCGTCGAGAAGCCGTGGGGCCACGAACTGATCTGGGCCCACGCGGAGCGGTACGTTGCAAAGATCCTCGTCATCGAGGCTGGCCAGCGCCTCTCGTATCAGCGCCATGAGATCAAGGACGAGTGGATCCGCGTCCTCTCCGGACGGCTGCACCTGACCCTCGAAGACGAGACCGGCGTGGATCGGCAGCGGGAACTCGGACCCGGTGAGGACGCCCACATCGCGACGGGTCGGCGCCACCGCTTCGCCGCGATCGAGCGCTGTGAACTCGTGGAGGTATCCACCCCAGAACTCGACGATGTCGTCCGCCTGGCCGACGACTTCGGGCGCGAGGGCACCTCCGCCCCCTGACGTCAGTTTCGGCTGCGGCGTCCCGGCCCCCGGGTGTAGGCTGTCCCTGCGACCGCTTCGCCTGGTCGATGGTGCAAGGACCGGACGGCGGCTCGCCAGCAGCCCCTGCGGGGGCCGGAGGTCGAGCCAGATGCACAGCTCCCTGATCGGTAAGGTCGAGAAGGCCAATCGTTACGCCCGCGAACTCGATCGCATTTCGCTCGATCGACTCTCGCTCACCTTCCGCGGCGACAACGACACGCACCAGGTCAGTCTCGAATCCGGTCAGTGGCATTGCACCTGCCACTATTTCGAGAGTTGGGGTGCGTGCGTACACCTCCTCGCCCTGCAGAAGGTATTTGGCGTGATGCTGCCCGAGGACGCCCAGGTATCAATCTTCGGCGGACAGGCAGCAGCAACGGTCTCCTGAGGCGCCCGGGCCCCTGAGGCGGCCCCGAATCCAGGACGCTGATCGAACCGATGACCCCCTTGGTCGCGATCGTGATGTGGTGCGCGGCGGGCCGTCTCACGGGACGGACACACCCCAATAGGTGACCCCGTCGCCCCGGCCGTCCGCCCGGAACAGGCGCGCAGCCAGGACCCAGCGACCAGGCGGGAGCGGACCGACGACGATCTGCTCGACCGCCGGCCCGCCGCCGCGCTCAGCGACGCGCCGGGCGCGTGCGCCGGTCGCATCACCCTCCGGGGCCAGGTCCACGACCCACGCCCCGATCCCGGCTCCGTCCCGAAACTGGACCCTGATCTGTGTGCTGGCATCCGCCGTCAGGAGGGTCAGGGTGTCAATGGGGAGCCACGGCGAGTCCCCACCCTGTCCATCCATGACGTACGACCCCAGGGCGCCCACCGTCCCGTTGTCACCCTGCATCACCACGGCGATCGGCAGTGTCTGCGAGGTCGCGCTGGAAACAGGGGTTGGCGTGGCGGCAACAGCAGTTGGTGACACGCTCTTGCCCGGCAGCCCGCTCGCGTCTGGCGGGATGGAGCCTCTGGCCCCGCTTCCGCAGCCGCCGATCGCGGCGCCCACCATCAGCAAAGCTGGTAGCCATCTGCCTCCGGGCCATTTGAGACTCACATTCGGCAGCCTCTTCACGAACGCGTCCTCCAAGTGCTTTCGGCCGCCGTCATCACCGGCGCCTGCCCACAGGTCACGGACGCACAGCCCGAGACCGTGACGGTGACCACGGCCGACGTCGCCGAGACGGCACCGTCGCCCGAGGATGGAATGAAGACCGCCTGCCATTCGTAGGTGGTCGACGGATTGATGGTCAGAGCATACGAGCCCTCCACGGACCCACTCGAAACCAGCAGCCCGGCGGAATACCAGGTCTGGGTCCCGGGGATCCGCCGACGCAACGTCACGTTGCGGCCACTCACCGGGTCGTTCGAAAGGGCCCGGTTGGCGGTGGTCGTCGTGGTCCGGAGCGATGCCGTCATCGTCAGGCCCCCGCCAGTCGGAAGACTCGTGGAGCTCGCCGATAGAACGAGTTTGGTGGGGATCGCGAGGCACGAGGAGAACAGATCTCGCGGACTCTGGCGGTCGTACTCCAGCTGGAGCCGGGCTGTGTCACATGGCCCGAAGACGTGTGCCTGCCAACCGGCGGCCGGTTTGGCTCTGGCCACGGCCTGGACGATGGCGTCGCGGTAGTCCGAGTTGCCCGCCAGGTTGACATGATGACCGAGGACGTCCACGTGCCCGAACTCGTCGAGGGCCACGTTTTCGACGTCAAAGCAGCCATCGGACGGCGTGGCTTGGGCCTGGCACCAGCGCAGCGAACCCCAGTCGAAGACGTATCCGTGGGCTCGGAACCACATCTGGAAGCTCGACGGCGCGCCGGCTCTGCTGAAGCAGGCAATGCCAGCGGGCGAGCAGCCCGTCGGCTCGCCATATGCGATGAGACTGGCCGTTCCTGATGTCACGCGCGCATAGGTCGGTGCCCTGGAGGCGCGGCTGAGGCCTGCATCGGAGGCGGCTGCGTCGATGGCCGGTCCCATCCATGCCGGCGGGGCCTGGCCAGCGCGCCACTGGTACCTGAGGGCCTGGTTGGGTGCCCAAGGTGCTCCGCCCATCCGCGGGTCGGGCCCGTGTGCCCGCGTCGCACCGGTGCCTGCAAGGACGAGCAGCAGCGCAAACCCGGCAGCAAGGCGGGATCGTCGTGGCCGGCTGATCCGGCCCGAGGATGCGAATTGGGTGTGGTTCATGGCTGTCCCTCCGTCGGCTGGGCGACCCCCAAGGGCAGGATGTCGTCCAGATCGAGCATCGCTGGCATGCCATCCGGGCGAGCCACCCCGATCTGGTCCGGCGAGGTCTCGATCCCCGCGAATGCTGCGGAGCCGCCGAGCGGAAGAAGCCCGCCGTCCAGAGCCCCAATTGATCGCCGAGTCCTGGAGCGCAGGTCGACGGCGATGCTTTCGGGGACGCCGCCTTCTCCGGCCACCACGGCGATGACCAGGTTGCCCGCCACAGCAGCGCCCAGCACTGAAGGCGCGATCTCGCGTGCCGGGCCACCCGCGATGTTCCAGACCACGACCGGACACGGCAGGCCCGAACAGGCACCCATCACCACGAGAGTTGGACCCGCGAAGCCGACCATCGCTCCGCTCGAACCGTCGAGCGCTGCAACGACGCCAGTGCGGCGATCCTGGATCCGCGTCAGGCACCCGTCGGGGTCGCACGACTGGACAGCGAGGTAGAGGCCATCGTCCGATGCTTCGATGTTGGTCGTCCAGACCTCGCCGACTCCAGCGCGCTCAAGCTCCGCTTGCTCCACGGGCGCCACCACGAGCGAAGGGAGGCCACGGGCCTCCGGAACGAACCAGATGCCGAGGTCTCGCCGCGTGCCGCGTTCCAGGAGATGGACCAGCAGGCCGTCGGCCGTCGGATCGAAGACCGCATGTCGCGCGATTTGCGCCCCGACTTCAATGCGGTCCTGACACCCCCGGACCGGCCGAACCAGGTGGATCACCGAGGTGGCTCCGTCGTCTTCAGCGATGGCGATCGTCCCAGTCCGGGGTCCTGATACCGAGGATCCAGGAGAGACGATCAGGAGGCTGTCTCGTGTTTCCGGTGCGCCGAAACTCACGTTCCAGCCGATGAGCCCGCCCTTTGCGTCCAGATCTGCGGTTGCCCGCCACCAGGTTCCCGCCGCGGGCGCTGAGGGCGCCTGACGCCCGCCTTCGCGCTTGCAAGGCCCAAGGGCCGACTGTGCGGTGGCCGACTGCATGGCGACCGATTGCGTTGTGGCTGACGAACCGCGAATCACGGGCGTCAGTTGGATGGTCAGTCCGGCTGCGATCACGGCGATGAGCGGCGGACCCATGAGCACCAGCCAGGGATACCTCGAGAGCACCAGCGATACCTCCTCCGGCGGGGGCGGGAGGAGTGCGGGTTTCCGGCAGTCTCGCAGGCCGCGCTTATCGGGCGATCAACCCGCTCATCCTGGGTCCGACCGCGGTCTGGCCGACCGGTCCCCAGATGCGTCGCGGGATCGCCGTTCGCCGCTGAATCGGGTCCTGCAGCGACCCCGGGCGGGGGAGTGGTACGCTTCCGGCGACCGCTTTCCGCGGTCCCCCGAACGGTCGCGAAGCCGGTGTGATTCCGGCACAGTCCCGCTACGGTGATCGTCGCCTCGGCGACGTAAGTCCGGTCGACGGCGTTCGGTGGGTGCACGACCTTCGAGAGAAAGGCAGGCTCTGCGAATGACCCCGACCGACTGACCGGCGGCGTACCCGTCGCTACCACGGACTAGCGTCCGTCCCACCTCCCCGGTCGGAGACCCGCACCCATGATCCAGTTCGCCATTCCGCGCGCCTTGCGCCCATCTTTTGCCGCCGCTCATGCCTCCCGACGCACTGCCCGCTCGGCGGCGGTCCGAGGCGGCCGGCCGACCATCGGCCTCCTCGTCGCGACACTCGTACTCGCCGCCTGCGCGGGCGCCCCAGCGACGCCCATCCCGACGACTGCGCCGACCGCGACCGCGCAGGTCACGGCTCCGCCGGCCACATCGACGCCGGCGCCTGCGTTTCCCGTGACCATCACCGATGACGAGGGCACCATCGTCACGATCCCGCGCCGACCGATTTCCGTCGTTTCATTGACCCCGGCCGCGACCGAGACGCTGTTCGCGATCGGCGCCGCGTCGCAGGTGACGGGCAAAGTCGAAGACATCACGCCGTATCCGCCCGAGGCTGACGGACTTCCGATCGTGGCCACCTACAAGGGCACGGAGATCGAGAAAATCGTCGCCCTGAATGCCGACCTGGTCATTGCCGGGGGCCTCGGTTTCACGCCGCCATCCGCGGTGGCGCAACTGCGCAGCCTCGGCATTCCGGTCATCGTCCTGTACGCCGCGTCGGTGAACGAGGCGTTGGCCGGGATCGAGGCGATCGGCACGGCCACCGGCAACGCCGACGCGGCGGTCGCGCTCAGTCGGGCCGTCCGGGGCGAAATGGATCGACTCGCTGGTCTGACGGCGGGGCTGGCGAAACCGCGAACGTTCTACGAGATCGACGCGACCTCGGACATCTACACCGTCCCGGCCGGTTCTCTCTACGAGGAACTGCTGACAATGGCCGGGGCCGATCCGATCACGACGGACGTCAGCTACCAGATCTCGCTGGAGACGCTCATCACGCTGGATCCAGAAGTGATTCTCCTCGGCGATGGCGGGTACACGACCATGGCAGACGTCAGGGCCCGGCCGAACTGGTCCGGTATCCGGGCGGTCATGGAAGGAAAGATCTATCCCGTCAACGACACGCTCATCACCCGCCCGGGCCCGCGGCTCGCGGACGGGTTGCGCGCCCTCATCAGCGTCCTCCACCCGGAGGTAAGGCTCTGACCATGCCAGCGGCGGTCGGCGCTCTCGCTCCTCGGCGGTCCTCCGGGTTCCGGACGGCATTCGCGCGTCGGCCCATCGTGGTCGGCGCGCTGGGGCTTGCGCTCCTGGTGTTCATCACGATCCTCGGCATTGCGGCCGGTACCGTGGTCATCGCGCCCGGTGACACCGTTGCCATCCTGGCGCATCGACTGCTGGGACTCGATGTCGCACAGTCATGGACCTCCGCCGCGGAGACGATCGTCGTGGATCTCCGGTTGCCACGGGTCCTGACAGCGGCCGTCGTCGGGGCCGGCCTGGCCGTTGCCGGTGCGGCCTTCCAGGGACTGCTCCGGAACCCGCTGGCGGACCCGTACGTGCTCGGAACCGCATCCGGAGCCGCGCTGGGTGCCGCGATCGCGGTGATCATCCCGGTCCGGGCGCTGTTCCTCCAGTTCGGCCTGCTCCACGCCCTGGCGTTCCTCGGCGCGCTCAGTGCCGTGTTCGTCGTCTACCGGCTCTCGCGACTTGGTTCCCGAGCGCCGATGACGAGCCTGCTTCTCACCGGCTACGCGGTCAGCTCCCTGCTCGCGGCCGGCCTGGCGATGGCCATGTACCTCTCCGGGGCGGGCCTTCGCCAGATCTTCGCCTACCTGCTCGGTGGCTTCGAGGCTTCATCGTGGGGGCGTGTCGCGGTCGCCGCGCCGCTCATCGTCCTCGCCAGCGCAGTGATCTTCCTGCGTGCCCGCTCCCTGAACGGGATGCTCCTCGGGGAGGAGGCGGCCGCGCATCTCGGCGTTGACGTCCGGCGAGAGCGCGCCGTCCTGCTCGCCGTCGCCTCGCTGGCAACGGCCGCCGCGGTCGCGGTATCAGGGCTGATCGGGTTCGTCGGCCTGGTGGCTCCGCACGTGGTCCGGCTCATCGTTGGTCCCAACGCCCGGCTCGTGCTGCCACTCGCGGCCCTGCTCGGGGCCAGCCTGATGGTCGGCGCAGACCTCGTCGCGCGCCTCCTGGGAGAAATCCCGGTGGGTGTTGTGACCGCCGTCGTGGGTGCCCCGTTCTTTCTCGCGCTCCTCCGCCGGGCCCAGACCGGGTACGAGCTGTGATCCGGCTGGACGGTGTCACCGCGCTCTACCGGGACCGGACGGCCCTGCGCGACGTGACGCTCCACATTGCTCCGGGCGAGCGAGTCGCCGTCGTGGGGCCGAACGGTGCCGGGAAATCGACGCTCCTGCGTGTCGTCGCCGGACTCCTGCGCCCGACTGTCGGAATCGTGGAGCTGGATGGGCACCCGATCGACCGACTGGAGCGCCTCGCCGTCGCGCGTCGGCTGTCCGTGGTGCCACAGCTGCCCACGCTGCCGTTCGCAACGACGGTCGAGGAAGTCGTGGCCCTCGGCCGCCTCCCGCATGAGCACCCCATCCGGGGCATGCGCCCTGGCGATCGGGCCGCGGTGGCTGCAGCGATCGAGCGGGTCGGCGTCGGCCACCTCCTGGGACGCGATGCTCGCGAGCTGTCCCTCGGTGAACGGCAACTCGTCCTGCTGGCGATGGCGGTCGCCCAGGACGCCCGGGCCCTGATTCTCGACGAGCCGACAGTTCACCTCGACCTCCGGCACCAGGTGGAGGTCATGGAGCTGGTCGGCGATCTCAACGTTCGGGACGGAACCACCATTCTCGCGGTCCTCCACGACCTCGGACTGGCGGCCCATTTCTTTCCCCGGCTGATCGTCCTCGATCACGGACGCGTCGTGGCCGACGGACCGCCCTCCGACGTGCTCGCGCCGGATCTGATCCGCGACGTCTTCGGCGTTGATCCGGCATTCGTGCGGGTAGCTCGCTGAGGTTCGCCGCGGCGGGGAGAGCGGATCCGCCGCGGCGGGGAGATCGGGTCCGCGTGCTACGCTCCCTTCGTGGTCCAGTCCCTCGTGGGTAGTCGCACTACGCGCGCCCTTCCGATGCTGGTCGTTCTGCTGGTTGTCGTCCTGGCGGGCTGTGGGAGCACGGTCACGCCGGCGCCGCTCACCTTCGGGCCGAGTCACAGCCCGGCGGCGTCTCCCTCGGGCACGGCCGCGCCGGGCACATCCGCCACGGGAGCTCCGACGGCAACCGCGGGCACCTCGACCGGTGCGTCGCCACTCGCCACGGACACTCCATCGAGCGGACCCACAGCGACCGCTGACTGCACGAACAGCTCGAACAACCCCGCTTTCTTCGACCAGGCGGCCGCCGGACTCACCTGGCCCGTCTACTGCGCCGTCCTGCCGGATCCATGGCGCCTGGAAGTTGGTTCCTTCCGGATGGCAAATGGCGGCCACATGGAGGTGACCTACCGTGGCCCCGGTGACGCGCACCTCTCCCTCGCCGAGGGCAACATCTGCTTCGACGTCGGCGGTGACGTCGAGCAATGTGCTCCACGTGACGCCGTGATCGGAGACGCGGCATTCGGCGACCTGACGGGCGAACTCGGGCGACTGTCCAACGGTCTGGTCCTCGATGTCGACCGCGGTGCGAACCCGTCGTGGCGCATGACCGGGCTCGGTCTGTCCGAGGCGGACTTCACGGCCATCGGCGCGGCGACGATCCGGGTGCCCGCCACCCCCTGACCCGCGCGTCGGCCTGGTCTCGATCTTCGCCGCGAACTCCGCGCGCACGCCGACGTCCCTGCACGTTCGGTGCCGACAGCCCAGAGCTGGTCCGGGCATCATGGATGGATGCGGATACCCGAATTCGAGTTGGAGCGCTACTTCGCCCGTTGGGAGTTCGCCGTCCGCCACGTCCTCTGCGCGAGCGACGTCGAGGGTTGGGGGATGGGAGAGCTCCTGGCCCTCGCCGACGACGAGTCCGCAGCCCTGTGGCGCGACCTTCGGCTTGGCTACGCGGAGGCGCCGGGCCACCCGCTGCTTCGCCGCGAGATCGCAGCCCTGTACGAGACCGCGACGCCGGACGACGTGCTGGTCATGTCAGGTGCCGGGGAGGGCATCTTCTCGCTCCTCAACGTCCTCCTCGGGCCGGGTGACCACGCCATCGTGACCTGGCCCGGCTACCAGAGCCTCTACGAGGTGGCCCGGGCCGCCGGAGCCGAGGTGACACTCCACGAGCTTCGCGAGGCCGACGGCTGGGCGATTGATCCCGAGGTGCTGCGGCGCCAGGTCACCCCGCGGACGCGGCTGATCGTGATCAACGCGCCGCACAACCCGACCGGCATGCTCCCGGACCGCGCCACCTTCGATGCTGTCGTCGAGATCGCTGCCGTGGCCGGCGCCCATCTGCTGGTCGACGAGGTCTACCGCTACCTCGAGTTCGATGAGGCAGAGCGGCTGCCGGCGGGGATCGATGCCGGATCGCACGTGATCTCCCTCGGGGTGATGTCGAAATCCTTCGCCATGGCTGGGCTCCGCATCGGCTGGCTCGCAACGCGGGACCGGACGCTGCTTGCTCGCGTCGAGGCCTTCAAGGACTACACCACCATCTGTGCGTCGGCTCCCTCCGAGATCCTGGCGATCATCGGGCTGCGCGCCTTGGATACCGTCCTGGCACGGTCCCGCGGGATCGTGGCCGCCAACATGGCACTGCTCGACGATTTCTTCGCACGACGCGCCGACGCGTTCTCCTGGGTTCGACCACGGGGCGGTTCGATCGGTTTCCCACGCCTGGTTCAGGGTGGCCCGGCGGGTCCCTCCGGCGGGCGTTTCTGCGCCGGCCTCGTGGAAGCGACGGGCGTCCTGCTCCTGCCGAGCACGACATTCGGTGCCGGCGACGAGCACGTTCGAATCGGTCTCGGCCGATCTGATCTGCCCGAGGCACTCATGGAGCTCGAGCGCTACCTGGACGGCTTCCGCGAGCCCGTGGCGGCCAACGCTCACCCACCGGCGGCCGACCTGCCGTGACCGATGTTCGCGGCCCTCAGGCGCGCCGGCCCCGGGTACAGCGAGTTGGCCTCTCCCGTCGTTCAGATACTCCCCAGGCGAGTGCTGGGTGATCAGGGCGGGCCTGGGCGCGTCCGAGCGGTCGGTGGCGTGCCCAGTTCCTGCGCGTCCCGCGCCCGCGATGGTGCGCCCCACGCCCGAAATGTCTGGCCGGGCCAACTATCACTCGTGAGGCGAGTGAATGGCGGGCATTTGCGGCCCAAGGCTCATCGTCGGCGAGCTGGGTCTATTCGGTTGACTGGTTGAGCGTCTGGCGGGGGCATGGGTTGGATCCGATCCACCCGGCTCGCGCACCGGCGCCCCCACCCGGCTCGCGCACCGGCGCCCCCACC
>JBDTQY010000090.1:0-7428 GCA_039931955.1 Chloroflexota bacterium | reverse complement strand
CGTCTCGACCCATGATGAAGACGGGCTGCGGTGAGCCTCCCGAGTACTCCATGGCGACCGCGACGATCGAGCCGCCGGACCATGCCGCTCCCCACCTGGTCCGCTGGAACTCGCGGTCGTCCAGGTCGCAGATCGCGTAGGCGGCGTAGAGCGGATCACGATCCAGAAAGGCACGCAGCAGGGCACGGTCCGTCGTCGTCGATGCCGTCACGAGGACCTCGTGCCGAGTCAGTGCAGCGGTAGCCATCAGTGGTCACTCGAGGCGAGGCCGCTCGAGGCGCTGCGCCTTGCGTCCCGTCTCGCCATGCCGGCCGCGAGAGATTCGGTATATGGGCCCAGCAGGACACCCTCGTCGGTGATGATCCCGCTGATCAGCGCAGCCGGCGTCACATCGAACGCCGGGTTCAGGACCCTCGTGTCCGCCGGGGCGATCCGATTTCCGCGGATGGTGGTGACCTCGTCCGCGGATCGCTCCTCGATGGGGATCGCGGCCCCGTCGGGCGTTGCCAGGTCCACCGAGGAGAGCGGCGCACAGACGTAGAAGGGGATCCCGTGATGGGCTGCCAGGACGGCCAGCGGATAGGTGCCCACCTTGTTGGCGGTGTCCCCGTTGGCAGCCACGCGATCCGCCCCGACCAGGATCACATCAACCTTGCCCTCGGCCATCAGCAAGCCGGCGGCAACATCGGGGATCAGCGTGTGGCGGACGCCGGCCTGCTTCAGTTCCCACGCGGTCAGGCGCGCGCCCTGCAGGTACGGACGGGTCTCGTCCACCCAGACGTGGATGGACCGTTCAGCGAAATGCGCAACCTGAACGACGCCGAGCGCGGTGCCGAACTGGCCGCAGGCGAGCGGGCCGGTGTTGCAATGGGTCAGGACCTGTAACTCGCGTTCCCCCACATCCGGCAGGATGGCGAAGCCGGTATCGGCCAGCCGTCCATGGTCATCGGTGGCCTCGGCGACGATCCGGTCCGCTTCAGCGCGCATCGCGTCTGCGATATCCGGGCCGCTTGCCCCTGCCGCATCGGCTGCCTCGTAGCGATCCATCAGGCGCCCGACAGCCCAGCTGAGGTTGACGGCGGTCGGGCGAGCCTCCGCCAGGTTGCGGGCGGCGGCCTGGAGGAGCGTCCGGCGCAGCTTGGGCGGCGAGTTGCGAGCCAGCCATGCACTCAGGGCCAGGCTCAGAGCCGCGACCTGACCGATCGCGGGGGCGCCGCGCACGATCATCTCACTGATGACGCGCGCGCCATCGTGGGCACTCCGGACGGGGATCTCCTCGAGCGCGCCGGGCAAGGCCCGCTGATCGATGACCAGGAGGACCCGGTCCGTGTCCCATCGGAATGGGGTCCGAAACCCGGTCGGGGCCGGAACCGAGGTCGCGCTCGGGAGCGGTTGGTCGGGGACGGCGGATCCAATGGTCCTCCCGGGGTCGGCGGCCGTGAGATCTCCGCGCAACAGATGCTCAGCCTCGGCCGCGGTGCGCTCCCGAACGGCGCCGATGGCGCCGACGACCTGGGCTGCGTTCGACACGACATCGCCCGCGAATTGACGAAAGAACCGGCGGCGGGATGGGTCTGGCGGCGTTCCGCTCATCAGCCGGCCTCTGGTGATCCCTGCTCGGTCAGTACCGGATCACGCTCGTCACGCGACGACCCTCGAGACGATCGCGCCCGTGCAGGAAGTCGAGTTCGACGAGGAACGCGAGGCCCACGATCTGGCCCTTCAGCCGCTCGATGAGCTCGATCGTCCCGTGGACCGTCCCGCCGGTGGCGAGGAGATCATCGACCACGAGCACCTTCTGGCCCGCTTGGATGGCATCCCGGTGGACCTCGAGGGTATTGGATCCGTACTCGAGGGCGTACTCGACGGACAACGTCTCGGCCGGCAGTTTGCCGAGCTTGCGAACGGGCACCAGGCCCGCGTTGAGCTCGTACGCCATCGGGGCGCTGAAAATGAAGCCGCGAGATTCCATGCCGACCACCAGATCGATCTGCTCGTCCCGGTACGGCTCGAGCATCAGATCGATCGCCTCCCGGTACGCCGCTGCGTCCTTCAGGAGCGTGGTGATGTCGTAGAACAGGATGCCCGGCTTCGGGAAGTCCGGGATCTCGCGGATCTTCTCGCGAAGCGACTCAGCGGACATCGGTGCAGGAACCTCCATGGCGGGTGGGCCGCGTCGGACTGGGCTGTCCGCTCGACCTGTCGAGTCTAGCGCACGGCTCCGCGCTGCAGGCACCGAGCGTGGATCGTGGCCCGCCCACGGTCTGCGCGCCGCGGCCCCCGAGCTGGCTCAGCTCCGGGCTTCGCTGCGCAGCAGGAGCCGGGGCGCGGCCACGAACCCGAGGACCGCCACCGCAACTCCCATCGCGATCGCCGCGCCGAGGCCGGGGCCAGGGCCCAAGCCCGCCCGAACCGCGGCCGCGATCATGGCTCCGGCGATCCCGGTCCCGAGCGCGGTTCCGAGTGAATCGGAAAGCGTGATGGCCGAGGTGACCGCACCCTGGCCCTCCATGGGCGCGTCGCGCAGGACGATGATCGCGAATTGGGAGTAGGCAAGACCCATGCCGAGACCCGACACGGCGAAGAACGGGATGGATAGCCAGGCGGGTACCGTCGGGACAAGAGCAAGCAGGACGCCGGCCATTCCGACCGCGACGACCGGGAACCCGATTCGCACGAACCGCTCCGGGCCGATCCGGGCTGAATGATGAGACTGGTACCACGCACCAACGCTCCACGAAATAGTCGCCGCGGAGAGCGCCATGCCCGCCGCCAACGCAGACCAGCCGCGGACCTCCTGGAGGAGCAGTGTGATGTTCGCGTCAACGGTGAAGAAAGCAAATGTCAGGACGCCACGCAACAGGACGGCCGTTGGATAGCCACGGGACAGGCGGAGTGTTCCGGCCGGCGTCAGGCGTTGAAAGGCGATCCCGCCGACGAGGACGCCGACGGCCGCCATCGGGACGAGCACGGCAAGACTCGGCTGCAGCAGTGCCGTCGTGAGCAATCCTGCACCGACGGCCGTTCCCACGGCCAGAACGTATCGCCGCCGCCAGCCCGTCCGAGCGCCCGGACCCATGGGAGCCGGTTCGACGGCCACGCGTGGCATCGAGTGCATGGCACGGGTTGCCATGGTCCCGGCCAGCGCGAGGAGGGGCAAGAGCCCGAGAAAGACGACCCGCCAGTGCCAGGTCTCGGCCACAAAGCCGGCGATCGCCGGGCCAATCAGCCCGGGCACCACCCAGGCTCCAGAGAGCGTGGCGAACATCCGGGGCCGGAGCGCCTCGGGCAGACTGCGGCCGATCGCCACATACGCCACCGGCGGGACGGCTCCCCCACCGATCCCCTGGATGAATCGACCGATCACCACGACTGGCATCGCGTTGGCGAGGCCGCACACGATCAGGCCCAGGGCGAAGAGCACGAGTCCGATGACGAACGGCACGACCACGCCGCGTTCATCGATGAGCCCACCGACGATGGTGATGCCGATCAGGGAGCCGAGGAAGAACGCTGAAAAGACCCAGCCGTACAACTCGAGGCCACCCAGGTCCCGGGCGACGATCGGCATCGCTGTCGATACGGCAAGTGCCTCGGCCGCGACCAGGGTGATGGTCAGGACGAGGCCGACCGTCAGCGGCCGCCTCTCCGGCACCCAAAGTGACGCTCGAGCGTCATCCGGGGCCGCGGATTTCCGGGTAGGTGGGGTTGGGGTCACCTCGGGAGTTCCGTCGAGAGCCGGGCCACGATCGCCTGCGTCAGCGGCCATGCACGACGAAGATCCCGGGCCAGGCGGATCCGGACCTGGTTGGATGCGAAAGTGACGTCGGATGGCCGAAGGCCGGGCAGCGCACCAGGACCCAGGAGTCGCATGGCCGTGTCCCTGGACAGACCCGCCCCGAAGCGCACCACGAGCTGACCATCCTCTCGTGAGATCGACGAAACCCCGGCTGCCTCGGCGGCGAGACGCAGCTCCGCAACCTCGGCCAGCCGGACCACCGCCTCCGGCATCGGCCCGAATCGGTCGGTCACCTCCTGACGGAAAGCTGCGATGTCGCCCGGGGTCCGGGCCCGTGCCAGCCGCCGGTACAGCTCGAGCTTCTGCGCCTCGTCCGCGACGTAGACATCGGGCAGATGCGCCTCGAGTGGCAGGTCCACGACCGCCGATGGCGTTTCGATCATCGGCACTCGGCCCTCGCGGGTCGCATTGCCAAGCTCGACCGCTTCGGCCAGCAGCCGTGAGTACAGATCGAACCCGACCGCGGCCATGTGGCCCGACTGCTCGCCGCCGAGGATGTTGCCGGCGCCACGGATCTCCAGGTCGGACAGGGCAATCTGGAAACCGGCGCCAAGTTCGGACGCGTTGAAGATGGCCTGCAGTCGCTTCCGGGCATCCTCGCTCATCCGCTCACGCCGCCGATAGAGCAGATAGGCGTAGGCGCGGCGCGATGATCGTCCGACGCGGCCGCGGAGCTGGTACAGCTGGGCGAGGCCGAGGGTGTCGGCACGGTCGATGATGATCGTGTTCGCATTGGGAATATCGAGCCCGGACTCGATGATCGTGGTGCAGACGAGGACGTCGGCCTCGCCGCCGGCGAAGGTCAGCATGACGCGCTCGAGGAGGCCTTCGGGCATCTGCCCATGGCCAACCACGATCCGGACGTCGGGGAGGAGGCCACGGAGTTGTTCCGCCTGGGCCTCGATCGTCTCGACGCGGTTGTGGACGTAGAAGACCTGGCCGCCCCGATCCAGTTCGCGCAGCATGGCGTCCCGCACCAGGCCGGCCGATGCCTCGGCGACCCGGGTCTGGATGGGCAGGCGATCCTCGGGTGGCGTTTCGATCACGCTCATGTCGCGGATCCCGGCCAGGGCAAGGTTGAGCGTCCGCGGAATGGGCGTCGCCGAAAGCGTCAGGACGTCCACCTCGCGCCGGATCTGCTTGAGGCGCTCCTTTGCGGCAACCCCGAACCGTTGCTCCTCGTCCACCACGAGCAGTCCCAGGTCGCGGAACCGAACGTCCTTCGAGAGCAGCCTGTGGGTCCCGATGACCATGTCGATGGTCCCGTCGGCCAGACCGGCCAGGGTCCGTTGCTGCTCCTTGTGCGGAACGAAGCGCGAGAGCAGGCCGACCTTGAGCGGAAAGGCCGCGAACCTGGCCCGAAACGTCTCGTGATGCTGGGCCGCGAGCACGGTGGTCGGAACGAGGACGGCTACCTGTTTCCCGTCCTGGGTCGCCTTGAAGGCACCGCGAAGGGCGACCTCGGTCTTGCCATATCCGACATCGCCGACCACCAGTCGATCCATGGGCCGTCCGGTCTCCATGTCGTGCTTCATTTCGAGGACCGCCCGAAGCTGGTCCACCGTCTCCTCGTACGGGAAGCTCGCCTCCATCTCGGCCTGCCATGGCGTGTCGGCCGGGTAGGCGTTGCCCTGCGCACGGGCTCGGGCCGCGTACAGCGCCAGCAGCTCATCGGCCAGATCCGCGACCGCCTTCCGCACTCGCTGCTTGGTGCGCTGCCACTCGGTTCCGCCGAGTCTGCTCAGCTGGGGCCGCTCCCCACCGGAGTACCGGGTGACGCGCGAAATCTGCTCGACCGGGACGTAGATGCGGTCACCCGAGGCGAAGCTGATCTCCAGGTAGTCACGTTCGTCGCCTTCCCCAGCGCTGCGCCGAAGCATCCGCTCGTAGCGGGCGACGCCGTGGTCGATGTGGACGACGAGGTCGCCCGGGGCAAGGCGCTCGAGGATGTCTCGCGGCACGACCCGCCGCATGGCCTTCGGCCGACGGACGCGGACATTGCCAAAGAGTTCGCGATCGGTCACGAACACCAACCCGTCGGGGCCGCCGGCAAACCCGCCGTTGAGACTCCGCTCGACGAGGACGACAGCACCGGGGGGCGGCGGGGTATCGATGCCTCCGAGGGATGCGGTCGGATGGCCGCCATCGGATAACAGCTCGACCAACCGGGGCGCCTGGTCCGAAGCGATCACGATGCGAGGCGGATGGTCGGGGTCATCGGCGAGCCAGCGGTCCACCGCGACGCCGAGCTGCGCGGCGCGGCCCGTCGGCAGGACCGGCTCGCGCCAACCAAAGGCATTGCCGGCGGACAACCCTCCCCCGGCAATCCCAGTCCCGGCCGCGATCTCCGATTCCCATGTCAGCTCCAGCGTCCGAGCGCCCAGGAGTCGTGACTTCCAATCCCGCCGCCCGAGCAACGTCTCGGGCCAGCCCTTCGGAAGTTCCCCGGCCTTGACCATCTCGGCGCGTCGCTCGTCCGCCTGGCGCCATAGGAACTCGGCCGCCTCGGCGAGATCACCCGGCTCGTCGAGCACGAGAAGCGTCTCGGCACTGACATGGTCGAGGGCGGTGTGCGGTGCGAGGATCGATGCCCAGATCTCAGCGGCATCCCCGACATCGGCGGCGCGCGACAGACCGGCAGGCCTTGATTCGCCGTCACCGGACAGTCGGACCAGGTCGGCGGCAAGGCGCTCGGGCAAGGTGCGCCCCTTGGTGCCAAGGCGATCCCTGAGGACGGCGGCACCATCAGCCGGCAGCAGGAATTCGGACGCCGGCAGGAGGGACACAGACGCAACGCCCTCGATCGCCCGCTGATCCGTTGGATCGAATACCCGCATGGAGTCGATCTCGTCGCCGAACAGTTCGATCCGGATCGGGAGCGGGGCCGATGGCGGAAAGACGTCGACGATGCCACCCCGTCGGGCGAATTCGCCCTTTCCGGCAACCTCCAGTACCGGGCTGTAGCCAAGTGCGAGCAGGTCGTTGAGCAGAGTCGTCTGTGTCACTCGCAAACCGAGTTCCAAGTGGCGCGGCTGTGCCGGTAGATCAGCCGGGGCAATCGTGTGCTGGAGCAACGCCTGGACCCCTGCGACCATGATCCGGGCCCCTCCGGTGCGCCAGGCGGAGAGGGCTGCCACCCGAGCCGCCGTCTCGTCGGCGACCAACTCGCTGCGCTCGTAGGCCAGGGCGGTCCTCGGCTCCAGGACGGCCACGGCACTGGGATCCCCCACCCAGGCTGCAAGCTCCTCGGCGACGCGATCGCCGATCTCGGCGTCACGGGCGATCCAGATGATGCGCTCACCCTGGACGAGCGCCAGGGCCGCTGTCAGGAAGCTTTTGGCCCCGTGGGGAACCTCCGTCAGACCAGCATGTCGTCCTCGGCCAGCCCGCTGCACCTTGCCGTGCCCGGGGTCCGTGGAGCGTAATCGCGCAGCCAGATCCTCGAAGGCACCCGACGCCGCCAGCAGCGGCGGCAGGCCGGAGAGGTCCGGGATCCGGCGACCGGACCCGTGGCTCGCGGCTCCGGGGTCGCTGCCGGTCGGGGTCACCGACGCCGCGCCGCCTCGGTCGCGACCGGCGGCAAGGCGGGCGACTTCCTCGTCCACGCGGCGCTCCCACCCGCGCCGCCC
>JBDTQY010000089.1:0-1505 GCA_039931955.1 Chloroflexota bacterium | reverse complement strand
GTTCCAAGGCCGGTGGCGTAGCCTAGCGCGACCCCGGAGGGGTGTCAAAGCCTCACCCGCCGGCGGAAAGTCCCTCGAGCCGGAGGCGGACGCGCTTCATGGAAGACCGGTCCACCACGGCCACGAACACGGTGTCGTCGCCGGCGATCGAGCCGGCGATGTCCGGCCAGCGAGCCCGGTCGATCGCCGCCGCGATGGCGTGAGCTGAACCGGGCAGCGTGCGGATCACCAGGATCAGCCCCGCCTCACGGTACTCGGCCGGCAGGTCGTGGAGCAGCCGGCGGAGGCGATCCTCGCCGCTTGTCTCGGCCTCGATCAGGCGCGGCGGCAGAACGTACGTCCTCGTACCCTCAGTCGATGCCTTGAGGAGGCCGAGCTCGGCCACGTCCCGGCTGATGGTCGCCTGGGTCGTCCGGAAGCCGCGTTCCCGAAGCGCAGACGCCAGCTCCTGCTGAGTCCTGATCGGGCGCTGTTCCACGAGGTCGCGGATGGCTCGCTGGCGGAGCTGCTTCATGACGTCCACCGAGCGCCGAACCCTCAGCGATCCCAGAGCCCGAGCCAGGCAACGACCACGAGGGCCGCGAGGAGCACCCGGTAGACGATGAAGACGGTCGTTGGGTTGGTCCGCAGGAACCGCAGCAACATTGCGATGGCCAGGAAGCCGAACACTGCCGCGGCCACGATTCCAACGAGCAGCTGATCCGCCTGGGCCCCGCCGAGGTCGGCGCCGATGAGACTTCGACCCTTGAGCAGGCCCGCGCCGGCGATGACCGGAACCGCCATCAGGAAGCTGAAACGGGCGGCCGCCTCGCGTTCGATCCCCAGCAGCAGGCCGGTGGCAATCGTGACCCCGGATCGGCTGACCCCGGGGAACAGGGCGAGCGCCTGGGCGACGCCGATCGCCGCCGCATCGCGCCAGACCATCTGGTCGAGGCCGCGGGTGCGCTGTCCCCGGCGCTCACCGAGCCACAGGAGGCCCGCGCCGACCAGGATGAAGATCGCGATCCAGGAGTAATGGTCCCGCACGGTGCGGTCGAAGAAACTCTCGAGCGAGGCACCGAGGATCGCCGCAGGAATGACCGAGACCACCAGCAACCATGACAGGCGGCGGTCTGGATCGTCGCCGATTCGGCGGTCGCGGACGGACCCGAGCCAGGCGGCGAGCAGGCGGATAAGATCGCGCCAGAAATAGGCCAACAGGGCCAGCAGGGTGCCCATGTGGAGCATCACGTCGAAGGCCGCGGAGTCGATGAACGGGTCGTCCCAGCCCAATAGGCGTGGGATCAGGATCAGGTGAGCCGACGATGAGATCGGCAGGAACTCGGTCAGGCCCTGGACGATTCCGAGGATCAGCGCGTGGACGAGGCTGGTGTCCATGAACTCCTAGCCGGAGGCCGGGAACCCCCGGCCTCCGAGCGATTGCGTCAGCGGATGAAGAGCGGGGCCAGCACCAGGGTGATCGTGGCGAGCAGCTTGATGAGGACGTGGAGGGACGGACCCGCCGT
>JBDTQY010000088.1:0-2221 GCA_039931955.1 Chloroflexota bacterium | reverse complement strand
AGTGCTCGCTCCACATGACGCTGAACATCGCGAGCTCGAGGTCGTTCGGGTCGCGCCCGAGGCGCTCGCGTATGGCATCGAGTTCGCCATCGGTCAAGCCGAGCGCCTGGTGCAGCGGTACCTCGGCTGGGGGGTGCTCGGCGCCGGTCCCGGCCCCGGTCGCGAGGCTCATCGCATGGCTCCGGCGACGGCGCCCGGAGTCTGCGCCCGAGCCGCAGCACTTTCGACGAACGAGCGGACGATCCCGAAGCCATCCTCGGAACCCAGGGCCGACTCGGACGCCCGTTCCGGGTGCGGCATCAGCCCGGCGACGTTGCCCGCCGCGTTCATGACACCCGCGATGGCGCGGAGGGAGCCGTTGGGATTGGCCGGATCATCGGTCTCGCCGGCCTCGGCGCCGTCTGACCGGACGTAGCGGAAGAGGACCTGCCCCGCCGCCTCGATCGCATCCAGTTGCGCGGGATCCGCGAAATAGCAGCCCTCGCCGTGCGCGATCGGCATCCGCAGCGGCCGCCGGGGACCGGACAGGTGCGTGAACGGCGTGGCCTCCTGCTCGGCCGCGATGTGGACGTCGCGACCGAGGAAACGAAGGCCGCGGTTCCGGAGGAGCGCGCCCGGCACCAGGCCCGCCTCGGCAAGGACCTGGAACCCGTTGCAGATGCCGAGGACCAGCCCGCCATCGGCGGCGAAGGCAGCCACGGAGCGCATGACCGGGCTGAACCGGGCAATCACGCCAGCCCGGACGTAGTCGCCATAGGCAAACCCGCCCGGCAGGATCACCCCGGCAGCACCCTGGAGATCGGCGGCTTCGTGCCACAGTTCGACCGGCTCGGCGCCAGCGAGCGTCAGCGCATAGGTGGTGTCCCGGTCGCAATTGGAGCCGGGAAAGACGACGACGCCGATTCGAACGCTCACGACCTGGCGTCTCCCGGCCGGGGAGAGCCCGCAGGCTCCAGCGGCTCGATCCCGTACGCCTCGATGAGCGGGTTGGAGAGCAACTCCCCGGCGAGACGAGTCACGACCTCGTGGGCCGCGGCGGCATCCGTGGCATTGACCGTCAACTCCACGCGTCGGCCGACACGGATGCCTGAAACCCCTTCGATACCCATGTGGGCGAGGCTGCCCTCGACCGCTCGGCCCTGTGGATCAAGGATCCCGGGCTTGGGCGTGACATTGACCGCGAACCGGAATGCTGTGGTCATGGGGCGATCACGTCCTCCTCCAGGTAGCGGGCGAAACTGGCGCCCGTGATTCGTTCGAATGCCTCGATGTAGCGGGCGCGTGTGCCGGCCACGATGTCGTCAGGCAGCTCCGGCCCCGGTGCGGTCTTGTTCCACGGCTGGCGCTCGAGCCAGTCCCGCACGAACTGCTTGTCAAAGCTCGCCGGAGATTGCCCGGCTTCGTAGGTCGCGGCATCCCAGAAGCGGGACGAATCCGGGGTCAGGACCTCGTCGATGAGGATCGGCACGCCATCGACCAGCCCGAACTCGAACTTCGTATCCGCAAGGATGAGGCCAACCGATTCGCAATGCGATGCGGCCCGCCGGAACAGCGCGATCGCCGTGTCGCGCACCTGTTCGGCCAGCTCGCCGGCCCGATCGCCAGCGACGTCGGCCAGGGCGGCGACCATGGCGTCGAAATCGATGTTCTCGTCGTGCTCGCCCTGCTCGGCCTTCGTTGCCGGTGTCAGGATCGGCTCCGGGAGTGGATCGGCCTCGCGCAGACCGGCAGGGAGCCGAACACCGCAGATCGCACCGTCCGCGCGGTAGGCCTTCCAGCCGGAACCCGCCAGGTGGCCGCGAACGACCACCTCGACCGGAAGCACCGTCGCCCGTCGGCAGAGGAGCATTCGCCCGCGCAGGTCGCGGGTGACGTCGGCGGCCACCGCATCGGGTGGAACGAGCGACGGGTTGGTCCCGAGGAGGTGGTTCTGGGCGAGGTCCCCGGTCACGGAGAACCAGTACCGGGACAGGCCAGTCAGGACGCGTCCCTTGTCAGGGATCACGGTCGGCATGATCACGTCGAAGGCGGACAGTCGATCAGATGCGACCAGGAGGAGGCGATCGTCGCCGATCGCGTAGAGGTCGCGGACCTTGCCGGATCGGAGGTAGCCGATCGCGCTCATCGGCCCGATCCAGCCGATTCGAGCACGTCGAGTCGGGCGATGACCTCGTCGATGTGGGACAGATGGGCGTCATCGTCGAAGCACGCCGCCAGCTCG
>JBDTQY010000087.1:0-5096 GCA_039931955.1 Chloroflexota bacterium | reverse complement strand
TCTCGGGCCGCTACGACCGGGTGGGCGTCTACACGCTCAGGCCCGGCGTGGACCTGGTCCTGTACGTCCGCAGCGACATCCCGAAGGGCTAGGGAGTTGCGTTCTCGGCGCGGCCCCGCCGTGCGTCTTCTCGTAGGTGTCGCGATCAGTGCCATATTCCTGGCGCTCACGCTGAGTCGGGTTGACCTTCCCAGAGCGGCCGAGGCCATCGGGCATGCGGCGCCTGGCGGACTCCTCGCCGCCCTCTTTATCGTGCTGATCGACGTGTGCCTGCGCGCGCTCCGCTGGCAGGTCCTGCTGCACGGGGTGGAAGGCGCCGCAGTCAAGCCCTCGTATCCGCTGGCTTTCGGCTACCTGACGGTCGGGTTCGCGGCCAATGCCGTGCTTCCCGCCCGGCTTGGCGACGTGACCAGGGCGGTGCTCGCCGCAGGGGCTTTCCGGACGCCCCGGCTCGCGATCTTCGGGACGATCATGATCGAGCGGCTGAGTGATGGTCTGATCATGCTCGGCCTGGCAGTGCTTTCCAGCCTCGCTGTGGCCGGGGCTACGGAGCTCCGGGCGTTGACCGGCTATGCCATCGCCCTGGTGCTGGGTGGATTGGTCGCCGCGACCGTCGGCTGGATCGCGCTCTCGAGGTCGGCTCTCGCGACGACGCGGGTCGCCCGCCTCATCAACGGAATCATCGGTCGCGTCTCGGTCGGCGCCGGTGCCCTTCGGGATCTCCGGTCCGCGGCCGTGTTCGCAGGGCTCAGTGCGCTCGTCACCTCGACCGCGATTGTTGTGGCCTGGACCGTCCTCGGCGCCGTCGGGGTCACCCTCACGCCACTCCAGACGGTCCTCTTTCTCAGCGGGATAGCCCTCTCGCTGGCGATCCCGGCTGCGCCGGGAGCCATTGGGACCTACGAGTTCGTTGGTGTGGCGATCATCACCGGCCTGGGGTACACACCCGAACAGGGCCTGGCTACGATCCTCCTGATGCGGGTTGTCACGACGTTTCCGCCTGCGCTGATCGGCGTGGGTGCGACCTGGGTGCTTCACGTGCGGCCAGGCGCCATTGCGGCGTCGGTCGAAGCCGCCGAGGAAGTCGAGCGGCTTGGGCGGGTCGAGACTTCGGGGGGCCCGTCGTGATCCAGCCGGCTGTCTCCCTGGTCATCCCCGCCTTCAACAGCGTCGGGTACCTCGCCGCCAATGTCGTTCGAGCATGCGAGTTTCTCGCCCAGGCCGGGATCGATGGAGAGATCGTTGTGGCCGATGACGGCAGCCTGGATGGGACCGCGGATTCGGTGGCCGAGTCTGAGCGGGTCCGCGTCCTTCGCCTACCGCACCGCGGCAAGGGGGCGGCGGTTCGAGCAGGAATGGCGGCGACCACGGGCCAAATCTGTGGCTTCACCGACGCCGACCTGCCGTACGGCCTCGACGCCCTACCGTTGGCGATCTCCTATATCCGCGACCGTCGCTATCACGCCGTCATCGGCGACCGGACGCTTCCCGGATCCTCTTATGAGAGCACCGGTCTGCTGCGGCGTGCAGTCTCCGAGTTCGCCAGCTTTTCCTTTCGAACTCTCGTGACGGGCGGGATCTACGACACGCAGTGCGGGTTCAAGATCTTCAACGGGGAGGTCGGCCGCGAGATCTTCCGCCTTGCCCGAATTGACGGCTTCGCGATCGACGTCGAGATCATCTACCTCCTCCTCAAATACCGGCTCGATCTCAAGCGGATTCCGGTCCAGCTCCATCGGAATGCGCCGAGTTCCGTTCGGGTCCTGCGCGATTCGGCAGCGGCATTCCGCGACATCGCAACGATCAGATTGAACTGGGCGACTGGTCGCTACCGAGCCCCGTTTCTCGTGAATCTCCTGCATCAAGAGCTCCGCCGGGACGTCGAGGAAGCAGCCGGAGCTGCGCCTGCAATCGACTTGGACGGAGCGCCACACCCGACGGCGAAAGACGCCTCGATTCGATGATCGCAGTCGCCTACCTCGCGATCTTCACGTTCTTTGGCGATGCGCTGGCAAGTCGCTGGTTCTCATTCGTGTCGTTGCCGCATCGCCTGGCGACAGGGTTCCTCGTTGGCCTCCTGACCGGGACGTGGATCTCATACCTCACGGCATTGCTCGCGGTCAACGCTGCGGATCCGATGGCCATCGGAGCCCTGGCGTCGTCGGCCGTCATGCTCGTCTCGGCGATCTGGCTGCGACGGCATCCAACCGCGCTCGGCCTTGAGGGGCTGCTGCGACTGCGATCGGTCCGTTGGGAGTGGATCCTCGTCCTGCTCGTGACGATTGTCGCGGGCGCCATGATGATCTGGACCTATCACTACGCGGACGGCTCGCTCTGGATCGCGGGCGACCTGTGGAGCGACTTCGGCCCGACTTCGGCAATTTCTCAGAGTTTTGCGCTCGGCCACAATTTCCCGACCGAGTATCCCCACTATGCCGGGGAACCGATCCGCTACCACTTCCTGTACTACTTCCAGACCGGCAACCTGACGTATCTCGGCCTCGATCCGGCGACCGCCAACAACGTCCTGAGCATCGCCTCCCTGGTCTCGATGCTCGTAATCGTTGCAGCGCTCGGGGAGCGGTTGTTTGGATCCCGGAGCGTCGGCTGGCTGGCTGGTGGCCTCTTCTTCTTCCACGGTGCGTTGTCGTTCATCCCGTACCTCGGCACGTTCCCATCGCTTGGTGCCGCACTTGCCTCGTTACCCTCGCTCGACCACTTCCTGTCGTCTGGGTTCCCGTACCGCGGCGAGGAGTGGGGGATCTGGACGCAGGACGTCTACCTGAACCAGCGTCACCTCCCGAGCGCGATCGGGATACTGCTGGTCGTCGTCCTGTTCCTGCTCGACCGACTGCCACGGCCGCACCTAGGCCCCCCGCAGCCTGGTCTCGATGGCGTGCGTCGACGCCTCGCGACGTCGGCCAGGGGTCTTTCCCAGGGAGCTTCTGCGACCTTCGTCCACCCGATCGCGGTGTTCCGATCGACGCTGCGCGACCCATGGCTACCGGGCTATCTGCTGTGCGGACTCCTTGCCGGGCTGCTCCCGCTCTACAACGGGGCGATCTTTATCGCCTCGGCAGTTGTCCTGGGTGTCATGCTCGTGGCATTCCCAAATCGGGCGCAGATGATTGGTCTGGCCCTCGTTGCGGCCATCGTGGCGGTCCCGCAACTCATGTTCCTTCGGCCGGGCACGATGGCGGGCGAGCAGGCCTACCCAGCGTTCCACTGGGGCTACGTTGTCGACGACCCGACACCCTTGCGCGTGGCCACGTACCTCGGATTCATCTTCGGCCCGAAGTTGCTCCTGGCAGGGATTAGCCTCGCAGCTGGAACCTGGCGCCAGGCTCGTGTTTTCCTGGCCTTCGTTGCGCTTGTCGCGCTCGCCTTCCTTGTCCAGTTCAGCGTCGAGGCTCTGGCCAACCACAAGTTCATTCACACGTGGCTGATTGTCGCCAACGTCTTTGTCGCTTTCGGGCTGGTACGCCTGTGGGAGTCCCGCCCGTCTGCCTGGGTTCCAACACGACTCATCGCCATCGGACTGGCCGGTGTCATCGTCGCCGGCGGCCTGATCGACCTCGTCCCGATCAAGAACGAGCGGATGTACCAGACGGGTCTCGATGGCGATCCACTGTACGAATGGGTTCGCACGACATCGAAGCCGCAGGACGTCTTCCTATCCGACTTCTACGTCGTCCACGGCATCCTCCTTGCCGGGCGGAAGGTCTACCTGGGCTGGCCCTACTACTCGTGGTCGGCGGGCTATGCGGTCGAGCAGCGCCAGCAGTGGTACCGGGATGTCTTCGCGCTCCGGAGCGCCAGGGAACTCGTCAGTCGATTGCAGGCGGCGAAGATCGCCTACGTGGCGTTCGATGATGGCCTGCGCGATCGGGGATTCGCTCCGCGGCTCAACGAGGAACTGTATCGGGACCATTTCGACGTGGCCTTCAGCGACCCGGATAACCACTACGGCCATCTCACGATCTACCGCGTCCCGACGGACCGAGACGCCGCGGCCGCTCTGCCTGAAGCTCCTGCTGCCGACATGTACATCGGTGGACGCGGCGCGGACTTGGGGCTATTCATGGACCCAGGTGGTATCGCCGTCGAGTCGTCCGGCGCCGTCCTCGTCGCGGACCGCGGGAACAACCGTGTACAACGCTTCTCGTCTGACGGGAACTATCTCAGCAGTATCGGTGGCCAGGACGCTGGGCCTGGGCAGTTGATCGAGCCGACTGGCGTGGCCGTCGGCCCGGACGGGATCGTCTACCTCGCAGCCGGTGATCGCCTGTTGGCGTTTGGCCCGATGGGCAACTTCGTTCGAGCCTTGAGCGTCCCGGGCCTGGCCGCCCCGAGATGGGTGGATATCGCCATTGATCGCGACGGCGCGATCTTCGCTCTGGACGCGGCCGATGGGTTGGTCGCGAGGTTCGCCGTCGATGGGGCAATCACGACTTTTGGCAATCCCGGCAGCGGCGACGGGCAGTTGCATATGGCGAGCGGCCTGGCCGTGCGCGACGGAACTCTTGCCATCGCCGACCCAGGGAATGGCCGGATCACGGTCTTCCACGGGGCCGACGGCACATTCGTCCGGGCTCTGCCGGTCTCGGAGTGGCAAGGTGCGGATGCACTGCCCGCGGACGTGGCCGTCGGTGACGACGGCACAATCTGGGCATCCAGCCCAGCGACCAATGCCATCCTGGTCTATCGCCCGGATGGCACCCTCGCAGGCTCACTCGCGCCGGGCGGCGCAGACGCGCTCGACGGGCCGACGGGGCTTGCACTCGGCTCGGGAGGCAGGCTCTTCGTGACGAACGCCGCGGGCAGCCGGGTCACATTGCTGACGTCGCTACAGCCCTGAAGTCCGGCGAATCGTCGCGGGCTCGCACCCTGGGCCCCGCCGCGCGAAGATGCTGCCGCGCCGCACGTCGTGACAGCCAGTCGTCACAACGGGTCGCACAATCATCGACGTGAGCGACCGAACGATCCTCCACGTGGACCTCGATGCGTTCTTCGCCGCGGTCGAGCAGCGTGACCATCCAGTGCTGATGGGCAAGCCGGTGGTCGTCGGGATGGGCGGCACCGGCGATCGCGGGGTC
>JBDTQY010000086.1:0-5590 GCA_039931955.1 Chloroflexota bacterium | reverse complement strand
GGCAGCGATCCGAGCACGATCAGGGCGATGAGCGCCGCGATCGCGACCGTCCTGCTGGGTCGCACAGACGGACTCTACGGCATGCGACCCGATGCTGTCAGCGCACCACGAATAACTTGTCCGCCTGGATCGTGCGGACCTGGCCGAAGCTTCGGGCTCGCCAGCCGAGCACCTGGACGTGCGACCCCTCGCCGTCCTGGCCGGGAGGGGTGACCCACGCGAGTCGCCCGGCATTGATCGAAACGCCGCGCAGGGCGGTCACGCCCGGCAGTGGATCCAGATCCGTGTCGATCCCCCAGGGGTCCGAACTGAGCACGATGAGGCGAAGGAGCCCAAGGCCGGGATCGGCCGGGTCAGCGACCCAGGTGGCCAGACGGGATCCGCTCGGGTCGAACCAGGCATCAAAGTCGGCACCCGGGCCCTCCGCCAGGGTCACCGGGTGTCCGGCCGGCCCGACCAGTGGTACCGCCGATGGATCGACCGGCTCGCTGCCCGGTACACCCGAGGGATCGATGCCCGGCAGGCCGCTGGGCGCTGCGCTCGCGTCCGGCCTCGGCGTCAGGCCATCGTTCCACCCGTCAAGCACCAGGCTACCGGTGCCCGGAGTCCAGCCGGTACCGCTTTCGTCCTGGACCACGGTTCCAGCCCAATAGACGACGAACCGGCCCGTCGGATCAACGGTCGGATGCCAGATGTCCTGCGCGGCAATCGTCTCGCTGGCACCCGACGTTGGGTCGAAGATGAATGCGACAGGATGTTCCTCAATGACCGGGGGCTCCGTCGGTTCACCGGAGGGCGACGGATCGGCCGTACCGGCGGCGCTGGGCTCGGCGCTCGGTGCCGCCGTCAGGTCGTTTGCGGTGCCCTCGGGGACGGCTGCTTCGATGCGATTGGCAAGAATCCGATCGCCCAGCCAGGCGGCAAAGAATGTCCGATGGTCGCTTGTTACGGCTGCGGCCCGTGGGTCACCCACGCGCCACAGATACAGATCCGGACCGGCGGAACCATCGCCGGGGCGAGCCGAGAAGGCCAGCCAGTTTCCATCGGGCGAATAGGCGGTGTCGCCGACGACAACGACGCCCGAGACGATGGAAATCCCGGAGACCGGCTCTGGCGATGCCAGGACGTCCGGCGACGGGGAGGTACCAGGAGAGCCCGAAGCACTCGGCGGCCCGGAGAGGGTCGGCGTGGGAACCGGCGACACGGTCGGCACTACGCTGGGCGAGGCTGGCGGGGATGTTTCGCCACCGGCGGTGGGCGTGGCACTCGGAAGGGGTTCTGGCGTCGGCGTCGAGGGCTCAGGGGTAAGACTGGGGGGCACGGCCACCACCACGACCTCCGCGCCACCGACCGACGATGAGGAGGTGACGACCACGATCTGGGAGCCGGTCGGCGACTGGATCACCGACTGCGGCGCATCGGTGATCGTGAGGCGGAAGGACGAGCCGGAATCGAGCGTGGCACACCCGCTCGGGTCCGGGCACACGCTGTCGACGCGCGCCCGACGGAATTCATAGCTTCCCTCAGGGCCGGACTGGACCCACGCCAATGAATAGGCGTCGACGGTGAACGAGGTGGCCTGGGGGGCGTGCGACGCGCCTGCGATGTCGCTGCTGCTGGGCGTCGAACCAAACGGGACGCCGCGCGGGACCAGGCTCGCCCCAACGACAACGGCGACGACCAGCATCCCCGCAGCCACGCCGACCGGGACTCGCGCGGATCGACGGGTGCGCGACCTTCTGCCCGACCTGCCGCTGCGAATCCGACGCGCGGCGTCTCGCTCGATGGCCGTCGCCGTGCGAGCCCACAGATCGCGGGGTGGGTCAGGATTGGCGGCCCTGAGAGAGCCGAACAGCTCGCGGTCGGACGCCCAGTCCTCGCGGTCCGTAGCGCATTCGCGACAGCCCTCCAGGTGCGCCTCAAGCCAGGTTGCATCCACGGTCTCAAGCGGCTCCGTGAATCCCGAGGCCACGAGGGCCCGCGCGCGGTCGTGCGATGCCTCCTGGTCGTTATGGCGGCGGCGGAACGGCAATGTCATCGGCCGCGTCCTCCGCGCTGGGCGAAGGCGATATCCCGCTCCGCCTCGCGCTCGGCCTCGTCCGCGTGCTCCGCGGCAAGTGCCTGGCGGAGCGATTCACGGGCCCGCGTCAGCAACGCTCGAGCTGCAACGTGACTCACCCCGAGGGCGGCGGCCAACTCGAGACCCGTCAGGTCGTGGACCTCGGCCAGGAGCAGGGCCGCCCGCTGTCGATCCGGGATCCGCGCCAGGGCTCGTTCGAGCGGACCGGAAAGACGTGCGTCCATGGCCAGCCGCTCGGCTGACGGCGACGTGCCGGCCCCTTCACCCGTGAACGGGAGGAAGCGAATCAGCTTGCGACGGCGCAGGTGGTCGAGGGCAACGCGATGAGCAATCTGGTACAGCCAGGCGCGTGCGTTGTCGCTTTGCTCAAGCGTGTCGTAGGCCTTGTACGCCTTGACGAACGCGTCCTGCTCCAGGTCCGCCGCAAGCTCCGGGTCCCGGACCATCCGAAGGAGGTAGACGTAGATCTCGGCCTGATGTTTCGCAAACAACGTCTCGATGAACGCGCCTGCGGACTTGCGGTTCCAGGCCCCGGTCATGCCGGCACCAGAAAGACGACGCGCCCATCCGTGGACCGCGACCTCGAGGCGTCGTGGCTGTGCCCTGAGCAGCATGCAAGACCTTCCGGGATTCTTGTGGGGACGGCACAGTGGTGTTCCGTATCACCATGCCGAGGGACGAGGCGGGCGGGTCCGATGTGACGATTCGATCTCAACCTGACCCCTCCCCACCACCACCGGCCGCTCGGGCCAGGAGCTCCTCGACGGCGTCCTCGGGCGACACGGGGTTGACCGGCAGCCCCGTTCCCATCTCGAGACCCGCGATGGCGCGGAGCCGCGGATGGATCTCCCAATGCCAGTGGTACGTGCCGTCCACACGCTCGCGGAGCGGCGCCGTGTGGAGGATCAGGTTGTACGGAGGGCCGTCGAGCGTCCGGGCCAGCTGCCCGAGGACATGGCGCAGGGCGGACGAGGTGGCGGCGATGTCCGGCTCTGTGGCTCGCCCGAAATCAGCGTCGTGGCGGCGCGGCACGATCCACAACTCGAAGGCGGATCGCGATGCCCATGGCGCGAAGGCGACGCTGTCTTCGTCCAGCCAGACGAGCCGGGCGGGCGATCGCGTCACATCGCGCACGAGTCGGCAATACGGACATTCCCCCTCGCGAATGACGAACCGCGCGGCACCACCGAGCTCCTCCGCGATGCGGTGCGGGATCTGCGGTAGGTCGTAGAGCTCCAGGCAGAGGTGATTCGTGCGTGCCCCGGCCTGACCTCCCCAGTTCTGGACGACCTGCAGGTAGTCGGTCAGATTCGCAGCCCGGGCGGCGTTGATCGCATCGCGCGCGCCAGCGACCATCGCCTCCACCATGGTCGCTCCGACCTGGTGGAGCGGACGGTGTTCACCCGGCGGGGCCACCACGGTCCGCCAGCTGCCCGCGGCGCCGGCGCTGGTAAGCGCCACTTGGGCAAACTGAGTCTCTAGCTCACGAGCGGCGGCCTCCGTGCCGACGACGTGGAAGGCGTAGTCCTTGAGGACACGGAGTCGGACCCCGTCGCCTTCGGGAAGCCGGCAGTTCTGGCAGTCGCCGTCGTCGTCGATCTGCTCGGCGGCGCGGGCGAAACGATCCCGGTGGAAGGCTCGATCCACGATGGTGGCGACCCACCAGTTGGTGATCGGGTCCTTGCGCAGTTCGAACAGTCCGGCAGCCATGTCAGGCGGCCCCGACCTTGGCAGCGTGCCGATCCAGCGCATCCTGGTCGGCGGACGATGGATCCGGGATGAGGCGCTCGAGCTCGTCTCTCACCAGCGCCACCATTCGCGCACCGATCGCTCGTCCGAAGGCTGCGCTGAAGATCTCGGCGGCCCGGCGGACGACCTCGGTCGTTGGTGGTTCGGCAGTGCGACCCAGCTCCTCGGCAATCGAGCTCGACACGACGCCTGGCATCCCGCACGGGTCGATGAGTTCGAAGTCGCGGAGGTCCGGATCGATGTTGAGGGCGATGCCGTGGTAACTGACCCCACGCTCGACCCGAATTCCGAGGGCGCCGATCTTGCGCGGCGGACGGTGACCGGAGGGATCGACGACCCAGCAGCCGGGATGGCCATCGCGTCGGGTCGCTTCGACGCCCAGGGCGGCCGACGTCTCGATCATGGCCTCCTCGAGCGCGCGCACCAGCGGCCGAAGAAGGATCCCTCGATCACCGAGCCGGAGGATCGGATACGCCACGAGCTGACCGGGGCCGTGGTACGTGACCTCGCCACCGCGCTCAACGCGGATAACCTCGATGCCCCGCCTCCGAAGCTCCTTGGGAGCAGCCAGGACGTGGGACTCGTCTGCCTGGCGGCCGAGCGTCAGCACGGGATCGTGCTCGAGTGTCAGCAGGGTGTCGGGCGCATCGCCGACGGCCCTGGCAGCCACCAGCAGCTTCTGGAGGTTCCAAGCGTCCCGATACGCAATCCGGCCGAGCCAACTCGCCAGGATGGGGTCGTCCTGTTCGGGTCGCGGCGTCCGCCGCTCCCCCACGCCGTCCATGCGCTGACGATAGCAGGGCCGTCCCGAACGGCTTCGTACGCTGCGTCTCGAGAGTGAGTTCCCCGCGGGCGCCGGGCCACGGGCGCCGGGCCGCGCGCCACCGCGCGGCGATCGAGCGGCACTTCGAATCAGGGGACGGGGGCGACGTCCAGCAGGGTGCCCCGGATGATCGGGTCGGTCGCCGGTCGGTAGGCGTTGAAGACGCCGATGAAGACGCTGCCAGAGACCGTCCTGGTGCCGCCGGAGCCAATCAGTTTGACGCTGACGAGCCGACCGGAGACCCCGCGATTGCTGAGATCGAGGGCAATGATCGTTCCGACGTTGGTTCGCGCGTCCCTGGCGAAGTAGGCGGACAGCTGCGCGACGCTGTAGGCCTTCGTCTGCCAGGTGGCGTACGGCGCGCCCGCGTCGTATGAGACACCGGACGGGTCCCGGTCCGAGGAGCCACGGAGATACGCCACGACCCCGGCGGTCCGGGCTCCGGTCGATGATACGAACACGTTCTCGTTGTTCTCGGTCCAGCCGCCCGCCGTCGAGTGGAAGACCGCGTTGGCGATCGAGTTGCCGTATTTGAGGACCTGGCCCGCGGTGGCGCCGATGATGGCGTCGGCTTCGGCCTTCTCCTGGCGAACGCCGAGATAGACCTGCGAGCGCGTGTCGTCGTAGACATCGAACGTCCCACCACTCACGAGGTGGTTGGCGGCATAGGCGCGCGCGACGATGGTCTGGGCCGTGCGCGCCTCGACCGGCCAGGAAGTCGGCATCTCCGATGGGACGACGCCTCGAAGGTAGTCCTCCAGCGGCAGCTGGTTGATGACGTCGATGGTCGCTCCGGAGATCAGCACGCGGAGCGTCCCGCGGTAGAGGTCGTACGTGGACGGCTTGGAGAAGAGTTGGATCGTGGTCGCCTCGGAGGCCGGGCTGATCCGGAAGTCGGCGGCCGCCGGGCCGTCGAAGAGCACTGCGCCCGTGGTAGA
>JBDTQY010000085.1:0-4517 GCA_039931955.1 Chloroflexota bacterium | reverse complement strand
AAGCCCACGCCGAAGCCCACGCCGAAGCCCACTGCTGCTCCGACGCCCAAGCCGACGCCCAAACCGACGGCGACTCCAACCCGTACGCCGCGTCCCGCGACAACCACCGCCCCGTCCGCTGCCCCTACGGCGATCCGCTCGCCCGAACCGACGCCTGAGCCTACGCAACCGCCGACACCCACGCCGACACCCGAGGTCACGCCAACGCCCTCAGTGGCCGCCACCAGCTCGCCGGCTCCGACCGCCCCGCCGACTTTGGGCGGCTCACTCCAGGTGACGGACACGCCGTTCGCGGGCAGCCTCGTGGACACGATCGTTGGTGACGTTGCGGGAGCGTATTTCGGGTTCTGACCTCGAGGCAGGCGTCGCGGGCCGCGGTAGGCGCACCATCGACCAGCGGATACACTTCCGAGGCCCTTCACGTCTGCCCAGCGCCAGCGGAGTCCTGATGTCCACGATCCTTGAGTCGCACGAGCTGACGAAGCGGTTCAAGCTTGGCTCTGGCCATGTCGAAGCCCTTCGCGGTGTGACGCTCCAGGTCCAGGCTGGCGAGTTCCTTGCCCTGATGGGGCCCTCCGGATCGGGCAAGAGCACGCTCCTCCAGCTCCTCGGCGGCCTCGATCGGCCGACCACGGGTTCGGTGGTCTTCGAGGGTCGTGACATCAGCCGCCTGTCCGACGATGAGGCGACCCGGCTGCGCCGTGAGCGAACGGGCTTCGTCTTCCAGGCGTTCAACCTGATCCCGCTGCTCAACGTCCGAGAGAACATCGCCCTGCCCTTCATGATTTCCGGCCAGGATGCTGGTCGCGGCGAACTACGGGACCGCGTCCGGGAGGTCATCGAACTGGTTGAGCTGACCGGCAAGGAGCGCCACCGACCAGACCAACTGTCACAGGGCGAGCGGCAGCGGGTCGCCGTCGCTCGCGCACTCGTCACGCGTCCATCCGTCCTCCTCGCGGACGAGCCGACAGGCAACCTCGATTACACCACTGGCGGCGACCTCCTCCACGCCCTGTGGCGGACGAGCGAGGCCGCGGCGCAAACGATCGTTCTGGTTACCCACGACGCGCGGGCCGCGGCCTTCGCGGACCGCGTCCTCGTGATGGGCGATGGGCAGATCACGGATGAGATCAACCTCGGCCGTCGGGCGGACCATTCCGCGGCTCCGCTGATCGCGCGGCTCGCGCAGATCGGGCTGTAGGAACGGTGGGCCTTGTCAGCCTGGCCCGGCGAACCCTCACCGCTCGACCGCTGCGGTCGCTGCTGACGATTATCGGCGTTGCCCTCGGCGTCGGGGTCCTGTCGGCCTCGCTGACGCTGCGCGCCGGCCTTGACGCCGCCATCGACCGGACCGTCCGCGACCTGGTCGGTAATGCCGACCTCCGGGTCTCGTCGTTCCTGGATCGAGGTCTCTCGGACGTGACCGTCGAAAAGATCCGCACGATGGATGGAGTACTTGCCGCCGCGCCCATCATCGAACGCCGGACCTTCTTGTCTGCGACGGCGAACGTCGCCCACGATGCGGTGATGGTGCTCGGCGTGGAGCCCGGGCCATACCGCAATCTGCACCCGATCGATCTGGTCGCCGGGTCGCTCCTCAGTCGAGTCGACGAACCGTCCGCTCTCATCACCGAACAGCTCGCCACCACGGACGGGTACGAGCTCGGGAGTGAGCTCACGATCCAGGGCGCCGGTGCCCCGGCGCATGTGCGCGTCATTGGGATCCTCGAGGGGGCGGGTCCGGTTGCGGCGTCGGCCGGCCGGACCATCATCGTGCCGATCGCGATCGTCCGCGAAGCCTTCGGACTGGTTGGTGCCACTCGTGTCGATGTCGCGCTCGTCCCAGGTCTGACCGCTGACGTGGCGGCGCAGCGCCTCGAGGGGCTCATCACGGCAGAGCCCTACATCCTCGCCTCACCCTCGGATCTCGCCGCTGGACTTCGGTCGTCCACCGCCGATTTCGTGGCCACGATGGGCTGGCTGGCGGCAATCGTCCTCCTGGTCGGGGCATTCCTCGTCATCAACACCATCTCAATGACCGTGAGCGAGCGAGCCCACGAGGTGGGCCTGCTGCGGGTGGCCGGGGCGACTCGTGGCCAGATCCTCCGCTTCGTCCTGGCCGGGGCGGCGATGCTTGGTCTTGCCGGATCGCTCCTCGGCCTCGGCGTCGGCGTGGTCCTGGCGATACTTCTCGCCGGGGCGATCCGCTCGCTGACGGGCTTCACGGCCCAGGTGGACGGCTTGAGCGCCCCGAGCCTCGCCCTTGCCTTTGGCGTGGGTCTTGTGGTGACGATCGCCGGGGCCATCGAACCGGCGATCAGAGCTGCCCGTGTCTCGCCCGTCGAGGCCATGCGAGCCCGACTCGACATGCCGGCCGTGCTGCGGGGCCGGCTTGCCTGGCTGACGGTCGTCCTCGCCGCGATCGCCGCCCTGGGTCTCCTGGTGTGGCCATCCACGACCGGCAGCGCCGGTTCTGAGCGGGCGATAGCGGTCTACGGGATCCTCCTGGCCGCCACGCTCATCAGCCCGTTCCTGCTCCCGCCGCTCGCCCGGCTGCTGGGGTGGCCGCTGGCCGTCTTCCTGCGACTCGAAGAGCGTCTTGCCCGGGGGTCAGTTGGGCGGGACCGCAGCCGTTCGGCGCTGACCCTTGGGGCCCTCGTGATCGGGCTGGCCATGGTCGTGGCTCTTGGCTGGACCGCCCAGGCGGCTCGCGAGCGCGCGGCGGCCTGGTTGGTGGATGTGGTGCCCGGGGACGAGGTGGTCACGAGCATCCGACCGGTCGGGGTGGATGAGCCGATTCTCGAGACGTTGGCGGCCGTTCCCGGCGTCGGTCGCGTTTCTCCGATCGCGACGTTCGACCTCGCGTACCACGGCACGCGCGTCGATGCGGCCGCCATCGTGGGAGCCGATTTCCTCGCCGACGGGCGGCTCACATTCCTCCAGGGGGATCGGGCTGCGGCCCTCCAGGGTCTCGACTCCGGTGGTTCTGCCCTCGTTCCGGCCGCCGCCGCAACCCGCCTCGGCATCGATCTGGGCGATACGATCACGCTTTCGCTCGGCGGTGGAGCCACGCTCGACCTCCGGGTCACCGGGGTCGTCGCGCGCTCCCTTCCCAGCGGAGGCGGTGAATCGATTCTCGTCGGCTGGCCGGATGCCTCAGGCCCCATCGGAGTGACCGGAGCCGATGTGTTCGCCGTCCGGTTCGGGCCGGGCGATCCTGGCGCCACCCGGAGTGCGCTTGAGGAGACGGCCCGGGGCCTGGCGCTCGAGGTGAACCCGCTCTCCCGGATCCAGGGCGCTGTATCGGCCGCCCTGGGTCGCGTATTCGGCCTCTTTGACGCCCTCTCGTTGCTCGCCCTCCTCGTTGCCGGCCTCGGCATCGTCAACACCCTCGGGATGGGTGTCCTGGAGCGAGTCCGGGAGATCGGCGTGCTGCGCGCGATCGGGATGACCCGGCGACAGGCCTCGCGGATGGTCGTGACCGAGGCGCTGCTGCTGGGCCTGGTGGGGACGATCCTCGGGACCCTTGTCGGATTGGCGATGGGCGCGGTCCTGCTGTTCCTGACGGGCGACCTCGAGCCGACGCTGTTGCTGCCTTGGCCTTCCATCGGCGCGGCAGCCGTGCTCGGCATCGCGGGCTCGATCATCGCCTCCTACTACCCGGCCCGCGCGGCCTCGAGGATCACCATCATCAGGGCCGTCCAATTCAGTTGAGCGGCGCCGGCGAACATCCCGTTCGTGCTCGGAGCGACGAGGATGCTCTGCTAGAATCGCGGCGCGCGGCCCCAGATCCGCGCGGGAGGAAGCAGATGACGATATCGGTGCCACGACTGGACCGGTCCGCCGTTGGAGAGCGCGGGATTACGCTCGCCGACTTCCTGGTTCCGGTTCGCGTTTCCGAGGGCATCGGTGTTCGCCTCCGCCACCTGGCCCTGATCGTGGCCGGGGCGCTCCTCATCGCGCTCGCCGCCCAGGTCCGGTTCTACTTTCCCGGCAACCCGGTGCCCTTCACTGGCCAGACCTTCGCCGTCCTCCTGGCAGGTGGGGCACTCGGCTTCCGTCGCGGTATCGCGGCGACCGGGCTCTACGTGTTGCTCGGGATCATCGGGATGCCGGTCTACGCCGACGCGAAGCACGGCATCGAGGTCATCACCGGCGCGACCGGCGGCTACCTCGTTGGGTTCGTTCTGGCCGGTGCGCTCACCGGACGCCTGGCGGAACTTGGTTGGGATCGAAACATGATCGGCGCGATTGGGGCGATGCTGATCGGCGATATCGCGATCTTCGCGATCGGCGTGCCGTGGCTGGCCCTGAGCGCAGATCAGCCACTCAGCTGGGCGGTCGCGAACGGACTGACGCCGTTCCTGGCGCCGGAGGTCCTGAAGCTGGCCCTGGCCTCTGCTGTCTTCCCGGCGGCATGGTGGCTGGTCGGCCGAAGGCCCGGGGACCGCTGAGCGGTTCCAAGGCGGGCCTGTTCGGCCCGGAGAGCCTGACCTGGCGACTCGATCGCGAGGCGT
>JBDTQY010000084.1:0-4729 GCA_039931955.1 Chloroflexota bacterium | reverse complement strand
CGCCGTGGTCGCCATCGGCGTGCTGAGGGTCGGTGCTGAATCGTTCGCGGCGCTCATGGTCGCTGCCGGCGACACCGCCGATCACGCCCACGAGATGTTCGATACCAGCGTCACCCTGGTGTTCGGCCTGGCGCTCGGTATCGCGGCCTTCCTGGCGGTCGGACTGGCGGTGGTTCTTGCCCGGATGCTGGCCAGGCCGATTCAGCGCGTGGCCGGCGCGGCCGGGCGCGTCGCGGCGGGCGATCTCACTGCCAGGGTTCCCGAAGATGGGCCGAAGGAAGTCCGCGCCCTTGCGGCTGCCTATAACACGATGGCGGATCGACTGGAGGAGCAGGAGATGCTCCGTCGCGAGTTCGTCGTCAACGCTTCCCACGAACTGCGGACACCCTTGACGAACCTGCAGGGCTATCTGGAGGCCCTCCGCGACGGTGTCCTGCCGCCGGAACCGGCGCTGTTCGATTCGCTTCGTGAGGAAGTCGATCGCATCGGGCGTCTGGCGGCGTCGCTGGACATCCTCGCTGGAGCCGAGGGAGAGCGGGCGCAGCCGATGCCCGTGGACCTTGGGGCGCTCGTTCGCTCCGCGGCCGAACTTGCGGCGCCCGGGCTGGCGCGTCGTTCTGTCGAGCTCGCAATCGACTCCCCGGATGGACTCCGGGTCCTCGCCCGTCAGGACGAACTGGCCCAGGTGATGGCGAACCTGCTCCAGAACGCCGCGCGGTACACGCCATCCGGCGGGTCGGTTCGAGTGGAAGCGGCCCGCGCTCCGAACGGGATCCTCGTTCGCGTGGCGAACACCGGCTCTACCATCCCGGAGGGGGACCTGCCCCGGGTGTGGGAGCGCTTCTATCGCGTCGAGAAATCACGAGCCCGCGAGTCGGGCGGCGCCGGGATCGGCCTGGCCATCGTCAAGCGCCTCATCGAGGACGCGGGTGGTCACGTCGGCGCCACCTCCGATACCGAGGCGACCGCCTTCTGGTTCCAACTTCCCGCGGCACATTGACGACCTCGCTGGCCGCCCGGGGCCATCGGTGTAGCACCGCCGCCGGCCCTCGGACATCGCCACTCGCTCGGACATCGCCAATCACTCGGACATCGCCGCCGTCATCGGAGCGTCATTCGGCCGAGGCACCCTTCCTCATATGAACCTCATTGGCGACCTCGAGCGCCTCTTCGCGACGAGCCTCTATCCCAACCGGGTCCCCATCGCAATTGCTGCGGTCATTGCAGCCGTGCTGCTCCTGATCCTGGCGCGTCGGAGGGGCTGGTTCGCAGCGGCTCGTCGGCACCCTGGCCGAACGACCATCGCGGTCGTCCTGGCGCTGGCCATCGGCCTGCCCACGGCGTGGTACCTGGGCTCACCGCTCATCATCCGCACCTCGCTCAACGAGCCCGCACCCACGAGCGCCCCCGCATCCCAGGCGCCCGCGGCGTCAAGCGCAACCCCGAGTGCGACTCCTACCGCGGGTACCGGAGGGTCCGCGCCCCCGCCGACGGTCGCGCCAGACCAGCCGACCCCGCTGCCCGTCCTGCGGACCGGAACGTTCATGGGCGCAGACGACTTCCACTTCGGCAGCGGCACGGCCTCGTTGATCGAGACGGCGCCGGGTGCGTGGACGATCCGGTTCGAGAACTTCTCGGTGCGCAACGGACCTGACCTGTTCGTCTACGTGTCGTCAGATCCGGCCGGCTACGCGGACGGCGCCGTGGAGGTTGGCAAGCTCCGGGCGACCGACGGGAGTTTCAACATGGACCTTCCGACCGGTGTGGTTCCCAGCGCCCCCGCCAGCATCGTCATCTGGTGCAAGCAGTTCGCCGTCCAGTTCGCGGTCGCGCCACTCGGCGGCTGATGCTCGCGGCTGCGGCTCATCTGGCACCGGCCGCACCCGGCGCGGGACGCAACGCGGACCCCCCCGTCCGGTGGCCCGAGTTGGCGCGCGATAGGATCAGCGGGTGAGTGGCGAACGGTTCGACTACGTGATCGTCGGCGGCGGATCCGCCGGGAGCGTTCTCGCCAATCGGTTGACCGAGGACCCGAGCACCCGCGTCCTGGTCCTCGAGGCGGGTCGGCCGGACTGGCGTTTCGACGCCTTCGTGCACATGCCGGCGGCCCTCGCTTTCCCGATCGGTAGCCGGTTCTACGACTGGAAATATGAGTCGGAGCCGGAACCGTTCATGAACGGCCGACGGATCTACCACGCCCGCGGCAAGGTGCTCGGCGGCTCGTCCTCGATCAACGGGATGATCTTCCAGCGCGGCAACCCGCTCGACTTTGAGCGCTGGGCCGCCGATCCTGGCATGGCGACCTGGGATTTCGCGCATTGCCTGCCGTACTTCAAGCGGATGGAGGACACGCTCGCCGCGAAGCCGAACGATCCGTGGCGGGGCCACGGAGGACCGCTTCCCCTGGAGCGCGGGCCGGCCACGAACCCGCTCTTCGACGCGTTCTTCGCCGCCGTCCAGGAGGCCGGGCAGCCGCTGACAGACGACGTCAACGGGTATCGCCAGGAGGGCTTCGCCAAGTTTGACCGGAACATCCGGCGCGGTCGTCGCATCTCGGCCGCCAGGGCCTACCTCCATCCGGTCATGCGTCGCCGGAACCTGACGATCCGGACACTGGCCTTCGTCACCGGGGTGCGCTTCGAGGGCTCGAGAGCCGTCGGCGTGGACTACCGGACACCACTCGGCGGCTTGCGGAGTGTCGATGCCGGCGAGGTGATCCTGGCCGGTGGCTCCATCAACTCGCCCCAATTGCTCCAGGTGTCGGGTGTCGGAAACGCGCAGGAACTGAGCGGCCTGGGAATCCCCGTGGTCGCGGATCTGCCCGGGGTCGGCGAGAACCTCCAGGATCATCTCGAGGTCTACGTCCAGTACCGCTCCAGGGAACCGGTCTCCATGCAGCCGTCGCTCCAGAAGTGGCGCCGTCCGTGGATCGGATTCCAGTGGCTCTTCCTGCGTCGCGGGCCTGGCGCCACGAACCACTTCGAGGGCGGCGGGTTCGCCCGCAGCAACGACGATGTCGCCTACCCGAACCTGATGTTCCACTTCCTGCCACTGGCAATCCGCTACGACGGGACCGCCCCGTCCGGCGGCCACGGCTACCAGGTCCACGTTGGGCCGATGTACTCGGACGCGCGCGGGAGCGTCAAGGTCACCAGTGCCGATCCGGCCGTTCATCCAGCCATCCGCTTCAACTATCTGTCGACGGACCAGGATCGACGCGAATGGGTGGAGGCCATCCGGGTGGCCAGAAGCCTCCTTGGTCAGCCGGCCATGGGCCGGTACAACGGCGGCGAGGTCTCACCCGGGCCTGAAGTCGAAACCGACGCCCAGATTCTCGATTGGGTAGCCCGGGATGGTGAAACGGCGCTGCATCCATCGTGCACGGCGCGGATGGGAATCGACGAGCACTCGGTAATCGATCCGATGACGATGAAGGTGCACGGACTCGACGGTCTCCGTGTCGTTGACGCGTCGGTATTTCCGTATGTCACGAACGCGAATATCTACGCCCCGGTCATGATGGTTGCCGAAAAGGCCGCCGACCTCATCGCGGGGAATACGCCACTCGCGCCCGATGTTCGGCCGTTCTATCGCCACGCGACGGGCATGCCGCTGTTCGAGCGCGAGAGCGAATCGGCCTAGCGGGCGCGCCTTGCGTGCCGTGCCGCGGGGCTGCGCGCCTCCGGCGCAGGCGAAGCCGGGATCAGGCCCTCGTCTTCCTCGGTCTCCCGCCGCGCGCTCCAGGGATCGGTGATCGGCTGAGGAAGATTGATCCGCCGCGGACACCCATGTTGATCTCGGCAGGGTGGGCCGCGATCTGTCGAGCAACAGCGAGGCGGATGGTCGCCAATTTATCGCCGTCCTCAAGCTCGATCTTCTTGATTCCCGACATTGGTCCAACCGCAATCTCGTTCAGCGCTTTGTGGATTGCCTGGTCGCGTTTCCGAGCCGCCAGTTGACGTGGCGTGAGGGCGCGCGGCTTGCGCGGTTTCGGGGCAAGTTCTTCGAGTGTCGCGTCGCGGATTTTCATTGGGGGTGGGGGCTCCCTGCAGCGAATAGGTGCCAGACGCTGAACTGCGGTCCGCATGAAGGAAGAGCTACCGAGCACTGTTCACATGTGCCGCGATTTCCGCATCTTACGCCGTAGCGGGCGCCCCTGGCCCTGTTTCGCGCCTCCTAGCCCAGCATCTGGCGGAGCGCGAAGAGGACGTTCGCCGGCCGTTCGGCCAGACGCCGCATGTACCACGGATACCACGCGTCCCCATAGGCAATGAGTGTCCGGACGCGGAAACCCTCTGCGTTGAGGCGGTGCTGCTGATCGGAGCGAATCCCGTACAGCATCTGGATCTCGAAGACCGTGCGATGCAACCCCATCGCGGCGGCATGCTCCGCCACCTGCTCGATCAGGTCGACATCGTGGGTCCCGAGTCCGATCCGGATCCTCGTCCCGTCGCGGGCTGCGTCCAGCATTACCACGCACAGGGCCAGGTAGTTGGCGTCGACGTCGTGGCGGGCGAGGTAGGCAATGGAACCTGGCTCCGCGTAGGCGCCCTTGACCAGCCTGATCTCGGGCTCATGCGGAAGGAGTCGCTGGATGTCCGCGGCAGTTCGCTTGAGGTACGCCTGGAGGCAGATCCCAACGTTCGGGTGGGTGGTCTTGAGACGCTCGTAGAAGTCGATCGTGCCTTCCGCGTAGGCACTTCCCTCCATATCAAGCCAGAGGGTCTTG
>JBDTQY010000083.1:0-1732 GCA_039931955.1 Chloroflexota bacterium | reverse complement strand
GCCGGTACCTTCCATCTGGGGATTATCGGGCTGAACTCATTGCTGCTGCTCGGCGGGCCAGGCCAACAGCGCGAGGCGATCGCCGTCCTGTCCCGGCTATTGGCGCCCGGCGGCATCGCGGTCATCGACGTCTGGCTGCCCTTGCCGGACGACACCGCGCGATACGACGGACGGCTGGGGCTGGAGTGGGTCCGTGAAGATCCGGACTCCGGCCTGACCGTCGCCAAGACCACCGCGGCCTGGTACGACAGTGCCACGCGAGCGGTGACGCTCACGTCGATCTTCGACGAGAGTGAGCCTGGCGGTCCCGTGGCCAGGTGGATCCGCGAGGATGCACTCCACCTGGTGTCGGCGCCCGAGGTGAGGCTCTTCGCGGAGGATGCCGGACTCGAGGTCGAGGTGGTCGCCGGGTCCTACGACCTGGCGCCGATCGAGCCCGGCGATGGCAGGGTCATCGTGGTGGCTCGCCGTCCCGCCGCCGCGTGATACCGTGACCGGAATGGCTGCCAGCGATCAGATCCGCCTCCTGTTGGTCGAGGACGTGCCGCAGGTCGCGCAGTACGTCGGCGACCTGCTCCCGGCCCAGGCCCAGATCAAGCTGATCGACGTCATCGCCGATGGTGGCAAGGCGGTGCTGCAGGTGCCCGAGCTGCGGCCCGACGTCGTCATCGTGGACGCCCTGCTGCAGGGCCGCGTCCATGCAGACCAGGTGGTCGATCGCCTTCGAGAGGCGGGGATCAACGTGCCCATCATCATGCTGACCGTCCCGCAGCAACCGGTCGAGCCGGATCCCGCACGCGGTATCCACGGCGTTCTTGCGATGCCGTTTTCCGGCTATGACCTGATCACCCGCGTCACCCAGGCGCTAAAGGACTCCGAGGGCGCGGAGGGCACGGGCAAGGCCAAGGCCATCGCGGTCTTCTCGCCCAAAGGCGGGGTCGGGCGGAGCACCATTGCCTTCAATCTCGCCGTCGCCACGGCCCAACAGGGTCGCCGCGTGGTACTGGTCGATGGAAGTATCCAGTTCGCAGACCTTCGGGCGCTTCTCAGGGTTCCTGTCGACGCTCCGTCGATCCTTGATCTGCCCACCGACCGGGTCTCCGAGTCGGATTTGACCGAGGTCCTCTGGCGCGACCCGAGCGGGATCGACATTCTCCTTGCTCCGCCACGGATCGAAATGGCCGAGATGGTCACGACTCGCGATGTCGAGAAGGTCCTGTCGCTCCTTCGGCGGCTCTACGACAGCGTGATCATCGACATGTCCGTGCGCCTGGATGAGCTGAACCTGGCCCTTCTTGATCGGGCTGACACGATCCTGGAGATCGTCACCTTCGATTCGATGACCATCCATAGCACGATCGCCCTGGCCGATACATTCCGGGTGATCGGGTATCCGCCGTCGAAGGTCGAGTACCTCGTGAACCGGGCCGACTCGAGCGGGGGCATCGAACCCGCCGACCTCGTGAAGGCGCTCGGACGCGTGCCTGAGCACAGCGTTCGGTCGGGGGGCACCGTGGTGGTGGCCGCCAATAACCAGGGCATTCCTTTCGTCATTTCGGACCCCACCTCCGGAGTGAGCCAGGACATCGAACGCATTGCAGCCGCTCTGCACGCCCAACTGGCGGCCGCGGGCGCTCGCTGACGCCGAATGTCCGACCCACGACCCATAGGCGTCTTCGACTCCGGGGTCGGCGGCCTCACGGTCCTCCGCGAGATCATGCGGCGGTCCCCG
>JBDTQY010000082.1:0-1669 GCA_039931955.1 Chloroflexota bacterium | reverse complement strand
CAACGGAGCCTCGTGGACCGTTGTCTGGGAGATCGCGTACCAGAGGCGGTGAGGGTTCGAGTGCCCGCGCGGGCGCGGGCGCCGCGCGGGCAGGCAGGACAGATCGGATTCGCTACCGCTTGGCGGCGGGCACGTAGGCTCGCTCGGGCTCTCCGACGTACAGCTGGCGCGGGCGGCCGATCCGGAACCCCGGGTCCACCATCATCTCCCGCCACTGGGCGATCCAGCCCGGCAGGCGCCCGATGGCGAACATCACAGTGAACATGTCCGTTGGGATGCCCAGGGCGCGATAGATCAGGCCGCTGTAGAAGTCGACGTTCGGGTAGAGCTTGTGGTCCACGAAGTACGGATCGCGAAGGGCAACCTCCTCGAGCTCCAGCGCCACCTGGAGCAGTTCGTCATCGGCGCCGAGCTCGCCCAGGAGATCGTCGGCGGCGGCCTTGATGATCCGCGCCCGCGGGTCGTAGTTCTTGTAGACGCGATGGCCGAAGCCCATCAGTCGGAACGGGTCTTCGTGGTCCTTGGCCCGATCGATGGACCGGCCGACGTCGCCCCCGTCCCGGACGATGGTATTGAGCATCTCGAGCACTTCTTGGTTCGCCCCGCCGTGGAGGGGGCCCCACAGCGCGGCGATGCCCGCTGAAACCGAGGCGTACAGGTTGGCCAGGCTCGAGCCGACCATTCGAACGGTCGAGGTCGAACAGTTCTGCTCGTGATCAGCGTGGAGGATGAACAGGGTCCGCAGCGCGCGCGCTGCAGTCTCTGGAATGACGTATGGCTCGGCCGGTGTCGCGAACATCATCCGCAGGAAATTGCCTTCGTAGTCGAGCGCATTGTCCGGATAGATGAACGGCTGCCCGATGGACTTCTTGTGGGCGAACGCGGCAATGGTCGGCATCTTGGCGATCAGGCGGATCGTGCTGATCTCGACATCGGCGGGATCATGCGGGTTGACCGACGTCTGGTAGAAGGTCGAGAGGGCACTGACGGCTGAGCTCAGGATCCCCATCGGATGGGCATCCATCGGGAAACCGTCAAAGAAGCGCTTGAACTCTTCATGGAGCAGCGTGTGCTTCTTGATGCTGTCCACCCAGGTATCCAGCTGGTCCGGCGTGGGGAGCTCGCCGTAGATCAGGAGGTAGGCGGTCTCGAGGAAGGTGGACTTTTCGGCCAGTTGCTCGATCGGGTAGCCGCGGTAGCGCAGGATCCCGGCTTCGCCGTCGAGATAGGTGATGGCGCTCTTCGTCGCGGCGGTGTTGGCGAATCCATAGTCGAGGGTTGTCAGGTGAGCGTCCTTGAAGAGCGCGGCGATGTTCACCGCGTCCTGGCCCTGCGTGGCCGGCTCGATCGGCAATTCCAGGACGCGATCACCGATCCGCAATTCCGCGGTCGCGACCGATGCCTCCAGCACGCTGCTCTTGTTCATCGGGACCTCATTTCTCACTCGGGACGAACCTTTCGTGGGGTCCGTCGGCTCGTCTGCCGCCAAGGCGACCGCCAGTCCTACGGTACCGGCTGTTCCACCTACCGTCGCCCCGTCGGCGAGATTGCGGAAGGGTCATTTGGCCCAAGCGGGCGGGCCGGTCGGGTCGCTCGAGGCGTCAGTCCGTCTGACTGGCCGAGTCGCCCTCCGTCGCGTCATCGGCACCGGATGGTGCGTCCATCTCGG
>JBDTQY010000081.1:0-3787 GCA_039931955.1 Chloroflexota bacterium | reverse complement strand
GAGGCTCCGCCAGGCGCGCGCATCAACGCCCGCGCTTCAGCTGCCGAGGAGCCGGGCCGGGCAAAGGCCCGGGCCTCAACCGCTGGTTCGGGCCTCCGGAGCTGGGTCTTGCCCACCGCTGAGCGCCACGACCTGGTCCCATAGCCTTCGCCGGTCGGCGGCTGACAGCCGCGTTCGAGCGATGCGGTCGAATGGCCGCGAGCGCCGATCCAGGATCAGCTGCCCGTTGAGCGGGCTTGGATCCGGGGTCGACGCGAGCCAGGTCACGGAATCCGCGCCTTCCGCGGGAGACCTGAGCAGCGGCTTCATGAATCGATAGAACGCGGGCAGCGAATCTGCGAGGCCTGGGGTATCCGCCCAGCCCGGGTGCATCGTATGGAAGGTAGGGCCCGCGGAACTCAATCGGCGCGCCCATTCGCGGATCAGGGAGGTCTGCGCCCGCTTGGCCCGTGCGTAGGCCCGCGAGCCCGAGTAGCCCGGTGCGCGGGACTGCAGGTCGTTGAGATCGAGCGCCTGCGTATACATGCCGCCCGACGTGATGGCGATCACCCGGCTGCCGGGCGTCTCCTGGAGAAGCGGCAGGAGGCCGCCCAGGAGCACGAACGGGCCCATCACGAGTACGGCGAAGGTCGATTCGAACCCATCGGTGCTCTCGGTTCGCTCCGCGAAGATCGCACCGGCATTGTCGACGACGACGTCGAGCTGACGCTCGGATGCCAGCACATCGCTGACCGCCGCGCGGACGGAGACCAGCGAACTCATGTCGGCGACGACAATCGGGAAACGATCCTCACCATGTGCCCTGATGAGGGCGTCCCGGACCGACTCGAGACGCTGGCGATTGCGCCCGACCAGGATGACGCGCGCGCCCAAGCCCGCCAGTTGTTCCGCGACGGCCCGTCCGAGGCCCGAGGTCGGCCCGGTCACGAGCGCAGTTCGCCCATCCAGGGCACCCGCGGTTGGCGCGTCCCAGCCGAACAGTCGTCGCCGAACGGCCGGGCCCACGCGAGTGAAGCTGCCCACGAATGACAGCTCGAGGAGGTCGTCAATGGCGTTCTTGAGGTTCATGGATGAGACGGTACCAGACTTCTGCAAACCTTATACAAAGGCTTGACAACGTGAGACCGTGGCTCGTATCCTGTGGCCATCACATCAGACATCAGTCACACAACGCAGCAGCCTGACACCTCGGATACGCCGGGGACCGGGTTGCGGATCGGAGCAACCTTCCATGCCAATCCTGCGAGAAAGGGTCGAGACGACCCTCCCGATCGACGACGCGTTCGCCTTCATCGGCGACTTCGCCAACTCGAAGACCTGGGACCCAGGCGTTGCGACGGCCGAGCGAATCGACGATGGTCCGCTCGGCGTCGGGTCGCGCTTTGCGCTCGGCGTCATCATGCGCGGCAAGGTCACGCCGATGGAATACGCCGTGACCACCTGGGAGCCCCCGCACCGCGTCGTCCTGACCGGTTCCGGTTCCGGCGTCGATGCCGTTGATGACATCCGGTTCGAGGCGTCCGATCAGGGCACCAGGATCGATTACATCGCCGATATCCGCCTCCAGGGCCTGATGCGCCTGGTCGAACCGTTCGCCGGCGGCGCCTTCGCCAAGATCGGGCGGGATGCCCGCGATGGCATGCAGCGCACGCTCGATGAGCTCGCGGCAGCGGCACGGTAGGGAGCGCCATGCGAATCGCCGTCATCGGCGCCGGTGTCAGCGGGCTGACGGCCGCGTATGCACTGCGCAGGGACCATGACATCGTACTGTACGAGGCCGACCCCACCGCCGGCGGACACGTCAAGACTGTCGCCGTCGAGGGCCTGGAGGGTGCCGTCGCGATCGACACGGGTTTCATCGTCTACAACGAACGCACCTACCCGCGGTTCGTCCAGCTGCTCGAGGAGCTTGGCGTGGCGACCCAGCGGAGCGACATGTCCCTCGGTTCGTCCTGCGGGTCGTGCGACATCGCCTTCAGCTCGCGAGGTTTCCGCGGCTTCTTTCCGAAGCTCGCCCTGCTCGCCAGGCCCACGCACCTGCGAATGCTGGTGGACATCACCCGCTTCTATCGCGACGCGCGCCGGACCCTCGATGCACACGAGCCGACTCAGGATTCACTCCAGGAGTGGCTCTCCGGCCGGGGATACGGGCGCGCATTCCGGGAGCACTTCCTCGTCCCGATTGTCGCTGCCGTGTGGTCCACGGCCCCGGATCGGATCATGGAGTTCCCGGCCGGTTATCTGCTGCGCTTCATGGACAACCACGGGCTGATCGGGGTCGGGAATGCCGTTCAGTGGCGGGTGATCCAGGGCGGGTCCCATGCGTACGTCGAGAAGATCGTCGCAGCGCTTGGGCCGAATGCTGTCCGGACCGGAACGCCGGTGACGCAGGTGAGCCGAGACGGACACGGCGCAACCGTCCACGTGGATGGGGCCGCCCCAGAACGGTTCGACGCTGTCGTGATGGCCACGCACGCCGACGATGCGATGGCACTGCTCAGCGACGCGGACGACCAGGAGCGCCGTGCCCTCGGCGGCTTCGAATACTCGAAGAACCAGGTAGTCCTCCACACGGACGAGCGGGTCCTGCCGCGGGATCCCAATGCCTGGGGTTCGTGGAATATCGAGACCCCGGATTGCCGTAGGCCAGGCGCCGCGCTGACCATGACGTACCACATGAACCGCCTGCAATCACTTACGGGATCGACGGAGTACTGCGTGTCTGTCAACCCGCAACTCGAGATCAGGGCCGAGCGCGTAATCGCGGAGCGTTCCTTCAGCCACCCCATGTACACCTTCAGGACCCTGAATGCGCAAGCTGCGCTGCGCCGGCTGCAGGGTCATCGCAACACGTGGTTCGCCGGCGCCCACCTCGGGTTCGGCTTCCACGAGGATGGCTGTCGCTCCGGGTTCGAAGTGGCCGAATCGCTCAGCGAGGCCCTCCAGGGCGAGTGGCGGGCCGCATGAACTCACACCTGCTCGAGGGCAAGGTCCGCCATCAGCGCTCACGACCGTTCAAGTACGGCCTGGAGCACGACGTGTTCTACGCGGCCCTCGACCTTGATGAGTTGAACCGGGTGGATCGATCGCTGCGCCTGCTCGGTCGCAACCGTCGGAGCTTGCTGGCCATCCGGGACGCGGATCACCTCCCGGCCCCGTCGACGGATCTGCCTTCGGACATTCGAGCCCATCTGCGAGAACACGGACACGACGCCGCCGGTTGGCGGATCACGCTCGTGACGAACCTCCGATTCCTCGGCCACGTCTTCAACCCAGCCAGCTTCTTCCTGTGTCGCGACGCCGATGACGTCCTTCGGGTCGTGATCATCGAGGTCCACAACACCTACGGGGAACGGCACCTCTACACGCTTGGACCCCAGGCCGAAGACGGACCATTCCGCTCGGCGATGGACAAGGACTTCTACGTCTCGCCGTTCATCGAGCCCGACGGTCGCTACGCCGTCTTCGTCCAGGAGGACGCGACCGGACTCCGGATCGCCATCAACGAGCAGCAGGATGACCGGCCGCTGCTGAGCACTTCGCTGGTCCTGGCTCGGCGGCCGCTGACGGATCGGTGGCTGCTCAGGATGCTGTTCCGGCATCCGTTCGTGACCCGCAAGACGATTGCGATGATCCACTGGCATGCGATCCGGCTGTGGCTGCGAGGCGCCAAGTACTTCCCCCATCAGGGACGCCATCCAAGTCCGACGCGGGAGGCCATCGGATGAGCGAATCAGCTCCGACATGGCGCTCGCCGCGGCCGTGCTGAAGACGGTGAACTCGGCGA